>CAZCHW010000123.1:0-6185 GCA_964498375.1 uncultured Syntrophomonadaceae bacterium
ACCCGGGCTTTTTCTTGACTTTTTGAAGGGCATTTGGAGGATATCAGGTGACAGAAATATATCTCGACAACAGTGCAACCACCAGGCCTTACCCTGAAGTTATCAGGCTGGCCTGTGAAATAATGGACAAAACTTACGGTAACCCCGCTTCGCTACACGAGAAAGGTCTGGCCGCCGAACAGATTATCAGCAAAGCCCGCAGCCAGGTAGCTAAACTTTCAGGTCTGCCTGCCCGGGACATTATCTTTACCTCCGGCGGAACCGAAGCTAATAACCTTGCCATCTTCGGCGCTGCCAGGCGCAACGGCAACCGGGGCAAGCATTTGGTGACAACCCTGGTTGAGCATCCTTCCGTGTTAAATTGCTTTAAGCGTCTTGCAGATGAAGGATATCAAATCAGTTACATCGAAACAGATCAGCAGGGCCGGATTGATCCGGCGAGAGCAGCCAGCCAGGTGCGAAAAGACACAACTTTAGTTAGCGTAATGCACATAAATAACGAAATCGGCACGATTGAACCTCTTGAAGAAATTGGCAGAGCAATAAAGCAGGTTAATCGCACCACACTATTTCATATCGATGCTGTCCAGTCATTCGGTAAGCTGCCGATCGAAGCAGATAACTGGCAGGCAGACTTAATCAGTTTCAGTGCTCACAAATTACATGGCCCTCGGGGCTCCGGCGCTCTATGGATTAGGCGCGGAGCGCTGATCGAGCCGTTAATATTAGGTGGCGGCCAGGAAAAAGGAATGCGCTCGGGCACTGAAAATACTGCTGCTGTTGCCGGTTTTGGTTTAGCCGCTGAAATAAGCAGCAGCAGTATGCCGGTACTGGCGCAACAGCTGCAGCAGCTGAAAATGAATTTTATCAAAACACTGCAGGCAAATGGGGTCGAATTCGTCATTAACGGACCTTCCCCCGACCAGGCGGCCCCACATATTCTTAATCTAGCCTTTCCCGGGGTCAAAGCAGAAGTAATGCTGCATGCCCTGGAAGCAGAAGGCATCTTTGTCTCGGCCGGTTCAGCCTGTCATTCAAAGCATCCCGAACCAAGTCATGTACTAAGGGCTATCGGTCTGGAAGAAAGGTTGTTAAATAGTTCACTGCGCATCAGCTTTTCGGGACAGAACAGCACAGAAGAAGTTGCCTCTGCTGCCGGGGTTTTTACCCGGTTGGCCGGAGATCTAAAAGGTTTCATCTAACCTGAGTTTTGAACATTTAAATTGTTGGCAAAGGTGGAGTTAAATGACCGCTTCGATTTTAATCCGCTATGGAGAAATCGCTCTAAAGGGGAAAAACCGTATCCAGTTTGAGCAACAGCTGCATCGCAATTTGCTTTCAGCAGTAAAACCTTTTTCCGGTGAAGTGGAAAGACTGCACGGGCGTCTGATCGTAAAGGGCCCGCAGGATAACCTCACCAATATGCTGACAATCCTGAGCAAAATTTTTGGAGTGGTTTCAATCAGTCCGGTTCAACAGGTGAAGCTTGACCTGGACACAATCAAGAAAACTCTGCTCGAAGAAACCGGGGATCGTCTGCAAGACCAAAAAACTTTTAGAATCACTGCCCGACGGGCTAACAAAAAATTTCCCTACCAATCGCCCGAGTTAAATCGCATCCTCGGACAAACAGTTTTACAAGCCTATCCTGCCTTAACAGTCAATCTGAAAAACCCCGACCTTAACCTGGCGGTTGAGATCGGTTACAAAAATGCCTATATTTATCTTGATCAGAGACCGGGCCCGGGTGGTTTGCCTGTTGGTATTAGCGGGAAGGGATTGTTATTGCTTTCCGGCGGGATCGATAGTCCAGCGGCCGGGTGGTTAACCATGAAACGTGGTCTGCGCCTGGAAGCACTACACTTTCACAGTTTTCCCTTCACCAGCAAACGATCTCAGCAAAAAGTGGCCGATTTAGCCGGTAAACTAGCCATTTACGGTGGAAAGATTGTCCTTCACTTGATCAGTGTTACAGAAATTCAAAAAGTTTTGCGCCGCGATTGCCCGGAAGACCTGGGAGTAATCCTGCTGCGACGGATGATGATGCGTCTGGCTGAACGCTTAAGCCGGGAAAGGGGGTTGCAGACCCTGGTAACCGGAGAGAATCTGGGGCAGGTAGCCAGCCAGACCCTGGAAAGTATCACTGTGGTCAGTCGGGCCAGTGAAATGCTCATTTTACGCCCGCTGATCGGCTTTGATAAGGACGAAATTATTAAAGTGGCAAAAGAAATTGACACTTACGATCTTTCAATTCTGCCCTATGAGGACTGCTGTACTGTCTTTCTACCTAAAAACCCGGTTACCAGACCTAAGGAAAATACAGTAGAGTATTACGAAAATAATTTGAACTTGCCCGAATTGCTTGGGCAGGCCTATGAAACTCTTGAAACAAAAATTATCAGACGCACTTAACGGAGAAATCGTTGCGGCAGTTTGATTAACTGTTACTGGTCTCCACCGGTTTTGATCCGCCGATCCAGGCCGCTTTGGAGAACTGTATCGAGCAAGACTTCCGGACCGGGGAAACGGGCTTTGTGGTTAGTAAGGGGAGAAAAATAGAGAGCATCAGTCGGACACCAGTTCAGGCAGCGCAGGCAGTACATGCAGTGATACTGACGCATCGGGTAACCATCGTCATCAAGTTCAATTAAGCCCTGCGGGCACTGCTGCACACAGGTCATGCAGAGAATGCATTCTTCTTTATGGATGCCGTAGCCGAACAGAAAATTATTTAATAACAGGTCGATTCCAAAAGAATAAATCATCCGGTAGGGAATGCCAAGCAGCTTGCCAATCGGATTGGAAGATTTATACCAGTAAGGAATCCCGTAAAAGAGCGAATGCAAATATTCAAGAAATATGAAGATATTTCTGCGAGCCTGAAAACTTTTTTTTACCAGCATCTCGCCGGCTTTAAGATAATCGAATTTTTTCCTGATCACTGCGCCGGCTGAATATATGAAGGATTGGTCGAGATGCCCGACATATTTAAAACCTTTACCGCTCAGGAGATTTCTCATAAAAGCTTCAAAATCTCCCTGGGCGCCATCATGAGTAGCATATGAAAAAGCGCTGACCTTTTTGTTAAAATGGGGCAGATCAAGTAGAAAACGAATCATTACCGGTGCCGGACGAAAGGCATATACCGGTGAACCGAAGCCGATTAGATCGTAATCGCTCCAGTCTTTAATTAATTTTTCGAAGAGGGGGTTAGACTCGGCAGAGTTGAGGGCCGTTTTAAGGTCGAAATAGGGCCAGGGATAATTCCCAAGCGGCCGCTTCACCTCGGCACGAATTGTATAATTAAGCGCAACCGGTTTTTTCTGCCACAGGGTCGGCAAATCGGTGAACTCTTCAAGGTCGAGGACATCACAGCTATAACCGCGCTTAAGCATTTCTTCCTGGATTAAAGACGTATAATAGCGGGTCATTCCCGTTCCGGAAAAATAGACCAGCAGTACGTTGAGCATTTCGTCTCACCCCTTAACTTATTATAGCTTAAGGCGATCAGGAAAACAAAGAATATCTGATTAACTATATATGATTACTGGATGATAAGTAGCGGGACAACAATCCCAAACAGAGTGCAGGAGGTGGCTCAATGACTTTCAAGTTTAAAGCTAAACTCTGGCTGGAATATGACAGCGAAAAGGTTTTTGGCGACGGTCCCTGTGAAATTCTCAAAAGAGTTGAAAAAACCGGCTCTTTGCGTCAAACAGCAGCTGACATCAATATGTCATACAGTCAGGCCTGGAAATTGATTCAAATGATCGAGCATAACCTTGGCTTTCCGGTCCTGGAAAAACAAGCCGGCGGGGTAGGTGGCGGGCATTCTAATCTGACCCCTCAAGCAGCCAGTTTAACCCGGGCTTACGACCAATTTCGGGCGGAAGCAGACCGGGAACTGGAAAACCTTTTTGAAAAATACCTTGCCCCTGTCTTGAATAAGAGTAATTGATTACACAAAAGTCTTGGCAAAAATACAATTGCAATTTTCATGGCTTCGGTATATAGTCAAAGTATAGATGTATATTTTTGTAAATATACAGGGTGGTGATTAGTAATGACTAAAGAATGGAGTATTAAAAACCTTTATTTTTACCTGGTCTGCCTGGTCACTTTGTTTCTTTTCGTTGGCGGAGCTATATCGACAATCAACACGACCATGCAACTGGCTATGCCCGACCAGCCCAACATTCCAATCTTCAATGTTTATTACCCGGAATACCTGGAAGGTGCTGAAGAACCGGCTTTTAATCCACCCCCTCTGGCTGAGCTGGAAGAGCGGCGCACCGAACAGGAAAACATGGAGCAGTACTACCGTGGCTATACCTGGCGTAGCCTGCTGAATTCAATTGCCCTAATGATTATAGCCACACCTTTTTATCTCTATCACTGGAAGAAAGTAAAACCAGAAAAATGAAAGCGAGGCGATAATGATGAAATTTAAGTGGGATATAGAACATGTCTATTTCTACATAGTCAGCTTTGTCGCCCTGATTTTGATTATCATCGGCGCCGTCAATCTGACCCAGACAGCAATCTCTTATGTTACCCCGGCTTATGAAGATTACAACCCTTTCATGCCGACCAGGCTAAACCCTGAACTGGATCGCTGGGAAGAAAAATTTGGCCGGGAATTTATTGAAGCCGAACAGGAACGCTACGAAACCAGGGCTGCCGCAAACCGCAACCGCAGGCTAATTCGCGAGCTGATCGGCGGCATCGCCTTTATCGGAGTATCTTTACCCGTTTACCTCTATCACTGGCGGAAAATCCAGCGTTTAGAACAACTTGAAAACTAAACAGGAGACGGTTTTGAAAACCGTCTCCTGTTTTTTGACTGAATCAGGGCTCAACCGTAAAATTAAAACTTCCGCGATTGCTATGAGTGCTGTCAATATCGTGTGAACTGTTATGTGAAGCAAAAATTAAGGTGTATTCCTGCCCGGGGACCAACCCTTCCAGGTTGAAACCCTGGTCGGTCGGAAATGCCAGAGGGTATTTAAGCTCCAGCACTGCCAGACCATCCTCATCGTAGGCTAAATAAAACTCATTTACAGCGGTGGCCGATACAGCCGCATGACTGCGACCTCTGCCCAAATCTTCCCGGTAAGCTGGATTATCGCCTTCAAGATAGGCGATAATCATATTCGCTCCATCCATCCCGCCACCGGCACTGTTAAAGCCGACCGATATCCACCCTGCCGTATCAAGAGCAAAGTGCAGGTAGAGATTCTCACCGTCATGAGCGAGGTGAATTAATCCTCCCATTGCTTCCACCGCTTCTGCAGGATAACCGTCCGCTAGACCATCTACCAATATTGGCTCGTCTGTCATCCCCATCACAGGCCCTGAAATCCCTGGATCATCTTCAACACTATTTTCATCAGTGGGCAGCTCGGGCTCAGCCGGTTGCCCGCAACCAAACGGTAAGATCAGTAACAATAAAATGACCAGAACCAGTAAATAGTTTTTCATAAAAAACACCCCTTTGCTAAAGTTGATAAACACTCGGCTTCACCACAGCGGTATTCTTAGAAGTACAAGCTCAAGGCCATCGTAGCATGAACCAGCATAAACAATAAACCGACAATCGCCAGGGCACGGTGCACTTTTACCCTCAGTCTGGGCGGAAGAAGACCTTTTATAGTGACAATTATTATTGCAGCAATATAAAACAGGGCCGCGATAATGCCAAGCCAGCCAAAAAACGGTAAATTCATTAAATTTATCCCCCTTAGTAAGATCAAATTTAAAGAGAATGTAACCTAGTCTATATAATATATTGAGATTAGAATTTTGTAAAATTCTTTAAACTTTGCCTTACAGCAAGCTAGGTAAACAAGTGAAAAAGCTAGCCAGAGAACCGTCCCCTGGCTAGTTATTTGAGGGGGAGGACGTAGAAGAGGATGGCAAAAAAGTGGCAGATACTGCCGCCAAGGACGAAGAGATGCCAGATAGCGTGCATCAGCAACCTTTCGCGACCGGCATAGAAAATCATTCCCAGGGAGTAGGATAGACCTCCGGCACCGAGCAGAATGATTCCGTTTAAAGCCAGTCCCTGAAAAAGATCCTTGATCGAGAAAACGATCATCCACCCCATTAAGAGGTAGAATAGAGTCGAGATAATGACGTGGCGGTTGATGAAAAGGAATTCGGCGTCGTACTCGTAGGCGTAGTTT
>CAZCHW010000124.1:0-6177 GCA_964498375.1 uncultured Syntrophomonadaceae bacterium
CACAAGCCCTCTACTGTATCCGGGAATTGGGTCTGAATGAAGAGATAGTCAATGTGAACGGCGGAGCTATCGCCCTCGGGCACCCCCTGGGCTGCACCGGTGCCAAGTTAACCGCCACGCTGCTGCATGAAATGGGCCGGCGCAATTCACGGTACGGGGTAGTTTCGATGTGTATCGGCGGCGGTATGGGAGCAGCAGGATTATTTGAGCGAACCTAAACCAAATAAGCACAAGTCATGCTAAGGACCGCTATCAAACTGGTCTGATTTAACAGGGAGCATTAACCTTAATCATTCTTCGCCTCTATGGTATGATAAAGGTAAATGCTCCCTGTTTTATGCAAAGATTCTTAAACCCGGCCGGTATCGACTTCAGGGTAAGTCTGCCGGCAGGAAAGGAGTTTGTGATGATCCCTTCCAAAGAACTGATGAATAGAATTAAGAACCTGCAGCAGGCTCTTCAGCAAAAAGAAATAAACCTGGCAATCCTGGTGCAACGTGCAGATCTTTTTTATTTCAGCGGTACCGGCCAGGATGCTCACTTGCTTGTGCCGGCAGATGGCGAACCAATCCTGGTAGTAAAGAGATCGCTGTCGAGAGCTACCCAGGAAAGCGCCCTGGAGAAAATTGTGCCCTTCAAAGGCTGGGGCGATCTGAAAAACTTAATAGCCGGCCTGGCACCCCAGAGCGCAAAAATAGGCCTCGAGCTAGATGTCATTCCGGTTAACACTTTCAATCGTTACCTGAAGCTGATCGATGGTTACGAACCAGTTGACCTCTCTGCTTCGATCAGGTTGATCAGATCGATTAAGTCAGCCTATGAAATTGCACAGATGAAGCAGGCAGCCACAATTAGTAAGGAAATCTTTACCCATGCAGCTGAGATCATCAGGGAAGGATTAAGTGAAGTTGATCTTTCGGCTGCATTGGAACACAAAGCACGCACCCTTGGCCACCAGGGTGCGGTTAGAATGCGGGGCTTCAACCAGGAACTATATTATGGACATATCATGTCGGGTGATAACGCTGCTTCCGTTAGCTTTTTTGACGGGCCCACCGGGGGTTCAGGGCTTAATCCATCATATCCGCAAGGGGCAGGCCGGCATAAAATAAAAAAACATGAACCTGTCCTGGTTGACTTTGTCAGCATATATGAAGGTTATATGGTTGATCAAACCCGAATTTTTTCAATTGGACATCTTAAGCCACACCTGGAAAAGGCTTACGAAGAATCAGTAAAAATAAAAAACAGGCTGGCTGGTGAAGGCAAACCGGGCGTGTCAGGCAGCTCGCTTTTTCTTTTAGCAGAGAATCTTGCTGCACAGGCAGGTTTAGCAAATCATTTTATGGGCTACACAGAAAAGGTAAGCTTTGTCGGTCATGGTGTCGGCCTTGAACTTGATGAAATGCAGGTCATAGCCAGGGGACTTGATTTTAACCTGGCCGAAGGGATGGTATTTGCTCTGGAGCCAAAATTCATTTTTCCCGGTGAGGGCACTGTAGGCATTGAAGATACTTTTGTAGTTGGCTGCAGCAGGCTTGAACAATTAACTCTTTTAGATGATAAACTGATCATTATCTAAATAATAACAGGGGGCGCAGAAACAGATTAACTTGTTAACCGGTCCGTTCCTGCACCCCCTGCTGACCACAACAGGCCTCACGGGCCTGTAATAATCTATCAGCCACCCGCGCCCCCGCAACCGCTGATCAGAAACATCGAGGCAACCAACAAAATAGTAAATATCACATAATTACGGCTCATCTTTTCACCCCCTTTAATCTGCCTGAATTTACCTGATCATATTATTAACACATGAAGATTCGAATCGCAATTGTTAATTTTTATCATTCAAGTTTTACCATATTATTATGGTAATCTGTATACAATAAATTATGTTACCTTGCTTAGCTGTGGAAATAATCTTTCCCTGTAAAATAAGCCTTTTTCAAAGGCAAATACCTGTTCTACTAACAATATGCACATAGTTATCCACAGGGGAAAACCCGCTATATTTTTGCTTAACCTTCTTATCCACATCGGCCGCTTTTAGTAACCATAATTCTGGGGGAAATAAGTACATAAATTTGGCATGCAAATTGTTTTCAGCTGATACTTCATGAACATTGTTCATATTTACCCAAGAAAAATATCAATAAAAAAGAGGGAAAATGACTTACTTAGCGAATATGGATAAATTGAAATTAATATTTCCATTGAAGGAGGCAACAACATGGAGGTAAAAGTTAACGACGATTGCAGCGCCTGCGGTATCTGCGAGGATATCTGCCCGGAAGTTTTCGAGTTAGGTGACGAAAAAGCTGAAGTAAAAGTCAGCCCTGTTCCTGCCGAGCACGAAGAAAAAGTTCGTGAAGCAGCTGAAGAATGCCCTGTTGAGGCGATCGAAGTCAGCGAGTAAGGCAATTTTATGAACAGCTACCGGGGCCCGTCAGCAGACGGGCCCTTTTACTTTTTCCGGCAGGAGTTGCTTTAATCACCGGCGAATAATTAAGCAATCCGAAAGATCATGGAGCGATCATATGAAACTGAATAATTTGCTGAAAATCCTTAATATACTTGAAGATATAGCCACCCCTGATCAGGAAATAACCGGGCTTGCCTATCATTCTGCCCATGTAAAACCAGGCAACCTGTTTGTCTGCATCAGGGGTTATAAGACCGATGGACATCTTTATCTCAGGCAGGCCTGCCAGAACGGGGCAATAGCTGCTGTGGTGGAAGCATTCAACCATGAGGTTCCGATCGGGCAATACAGGGTCGCCAACAGCAGGGTTGCCCTGGCAGCGCTGGCTGATCATTTTTATCATCATCCTTCACAAAAATTTAAACTGACCGGGATTACCGCTACCAACGGGAAAACTACTACCACATATATGACTAATGCCATTTTTGAAAAAGCAGGCTTAACCACAGGGATGATCGGCACAGTAATAATAAAATGCGGTGGCATTGTCAGACCTGCCGAACTGACTACCCCTGAATCGCTCGACTTACAGCGTTATTTTCAGGATATGGTTGATGAACAGGTGAGTCATGCCGTAATGGAAGTTTCTTCATCAGGACTAGAGCTTAAAAGGGTAGCCTCTGTGGATTTTGATACGGTAGTGATAAACAACATTAGCCGGGAACATATTGACCTGCATGGTTCATTTGACGCTTATTTTAATGCCAAAGCAAGTCTGGTTCGACAGGCCGGACCTGAACAGTGGGCAATCTTCAACCTCGATTGTCCTTACACCGCTTCATTAGTTAACCAAACCGCAGCCCGGACTTTTACTTACGGCTTAAAGAATCGGAATGCCGATATCCTGGTCAACAAACTCGATCTCAGCAGCGGGCGGGCAACTTTTACCGTGGAAATAAAAAAAGCAAAAACCGGCTTGCCGGTAAAAAATCTGCCCCGGGAATTTACGGTGCAACTTTCTGTCCTCGGGCTGCACTCAGTCTATAACGCCATGGCTGCAGTGATGGTCGGCCTGCTCCACGAAATACCGGTTTCAACTATTCAGGAAGCCCTGCAAGGGTTCCGGGGGGTAGAACGCCGTTTTGAACTGATCTTCGAGGATAATTTTAAAGTAATAGATGACCATTTTGCCAACAGCGGCAACATTCATGTCACCCTGGAGACCTTGCAGTTAATGGAATATAACCGCCTACACATGGTTTATGCTATAAGGGGCAGCAGGGGAGTTACCGTTAACCGGGAAAATGCCGACGCAATTGCACATTGGGCCCCGATTCTGGGGCTTGATAAAGTGATCGCCACCACCAGCATCGACCATGTGGGCGAAAAAGATCTGGTTACAACTGCAGAAAAGAATATTTATGCTGAAGTAATGAACAAAGCCGGAATAAAGACAGATATCTATGCTCGCTTACCGGAAGCAATCGATGCCGCCCTCTCGGAAGTTAAAGAAGGCGACATAATTCTCCTGGCCGGGTGCCAGGGAATGGATTATGGCGCCTCTGTTTGTCTTGATCTGATTCACCGCCGCCGACCGGATCTGCCCAGGGCTAAAGTTTTTGCCGCCCTGAAAAACCGGGTAGCCGGGATCACCTGAAACCTGGCCGGAACCATCTAAACTTCCTTGATTTCTACTCCCCCCAGGATAGCCCTGGCCTGCAGGCGCAGCACTTTACCTGAATCGGCAGAAATATTCTGTTCAACCCTGCGCCCCCCAATAATACCTCCATCTTCCTGCTCATTGAACGAAACCCCGCCCAGCACAGCAGAACCTTCGTAAATTACTGGAAGTCCGCGCGGAATTCTTACCTCTATTCCACCCATTATTGCCGTTAAATCGATAAATGTTTCTCCTTCATCCATCTCGGCAGCACGCAGATCAATCTCAATTCCGCCCATCAGGGCAAAGTAACTGCCGCTTTCGAGCTTCCAGGGCTGGGCACCTCCAACATTAGTCCCTCCCATCAGGGTAAACCTGCCTCCTCCCCCGCTGTGGGCGCGACCGCGCAGCAGATTAATGCCGACCAAAATTAGAATTAACGGCCACAAAAGGTTAAAGAAAAGCGACAAGTCGACATTAAAAAGGTGTAGGTTCCGACCAAGAAAAACCACCCCGATGGCAATAAAGATCAGGGCTGAAATGAACTGTCCCCAGGAAAAATAAACCTTGCGCCCTCCACTGCTATCCGATCGACCAAAAGACAAAACAAGCCAGTTTAAGCCTAGAATTATCGGAATAATCGGCCATAACCTTAAAATTTCCCTGACCTCAATTTCTATACCCAGGTTCAGGTTATTCAGTAATAGCAGCACACCTACTACCAGGACAGCAAGCCCGATTAGCAACCTGCCACTTAGAAAACGCATCTTAAAACACCTCTTTCGGATAAAATTCTTTCCTGATTATCTACTCTGCAATTATTCTTTCTCGAGTAACCGGTTTCCTCTCTCATAGTGACATTTTCCCTGAACACTTTCAGGGTGACAATATCACTGAGCAAACACACTACATCAACATATCGTTGACTTTTCTTTTTGGGCATGCTAAAATGAACAGCGCATCTAGCAGTGCGCTTATATGATGGTGGGTGTAGCTCAGTTGGTTAGAGCGCCAGGTTGTGGCCCTGGAGGCCGTGGGTTCGAATCCCATCACTCACCCCACAGGAAAATAAAAGAGGGCATGGTTATCCATGCCCGTATATTATAAAAAGCATAAACGCTGGGGCGTCGCCAAGCGGCAAGGCACGGGTCTTTGGAATCCGCATTCGCAGGTTCGAATCCTGCCGCCCCAGCCATTTTTATGTTTTTTTTAAGCAAGCAGGCCAACTATTGCCAACAGACATAATATAGTGCGAAAAATATAAATATTTCCTTGAATAATTATACTTCATTTGTTATAATATGGAGACTACGCATGACTGATAAGGCAAACCCGTAGAAAGACGGGGACGCAAAGCCGTGGGCCCTCAAAGGGCAGCCAGGCTGCCAGTCGAAACATCCGGAACCGCGATCTGGTTCTATTTATTATACAGGCAGCTTAGCGGCTGTTTGTCTTTTAATGTCAAAGGGAGTGACCGCACCGGATGCGCGCCTGGCAAAATAATACCCCTGGTTTTGTTTTAAAAATACTATTACTGCTAGCAATCCCTGCATTAATCCTTGCCTTCTCCAACCCCGCTGGGGCTGAAACAAATAGCACTGTTGTTGATGTATACCCCCAGCCAACCCATACTTTTGTGATCACTGCCGATGGCTCTCTGTGGGCCTGGGGCGACAACAGCTACGGAAAACTGGGCGACGGCACCACTACCAGCCGAACTGTCCCAAACCAGCTTATCCTTGATAACGTAGCCGGGTTATATCCTCAGTCATCCGGTCATACCTTTGCACTTAAACAAGACGGCACACTCTGGGCCTGGGAAAAAAATCAGGACGGCAGAATCGGGGCAGGCAGCCAGGCTCAGTCATTTCCTGAACCGGTAATGATCCTTGAAGATGTGGCGCAAATATTTGCCCATGAAAGACACTCTTTCGCCCTTAAGAATGATGGAACCCTGTGGGCCTGGGGTAACAACAATGCAGGACAGCTGGGTGACGGCAGCAGGGTTAACCGTTTCACGCCTGTGCAGGTCGACCTTGAAGGGGTAATATCTGTTATCCCCAGCCAGGGCAGCACCTTTGCTATTACAGCC
>CAZCHW010000125.1:0-6164 GCA_964498375.1 uncultured Syntrophomonadaceae bacterium
AAGGGTTAAAATATACGGCAACAATGAATAAGCCAAATTCCCCGCAGCCGGTTAAGCTTAACCCGGCGCGAACTTGGATATCAGACAAGGTGAGCAGGAATGTTAAATCAGGTAACGAAGGAAAGCTGAAGCAACAAGGAAGTAAATCAACAGGCCAGTGAAATCCTTAATGGTGGTTACAAAGGGGCCAGCGGTAATCGCCGGATCAATATTAAGCTTGTTAAGAAGCAGAGGCACCAGGGTACCGATTAAAGTAGCAAAACTAATTGTAACCAACATGGAAATCCCAACAACCAGGCCAAGGTAAACATTACCCTGCCAGAGCACCGCAATAGTGGACATGATTATACCGCAGAACGCTCCCATTGTTAAACCTATTTTAATTTCCCGGTAGAAGTAGCTCCACACCTCAGAACTATCAATCTCACCGGTAGCCAGACCGCGGACAAAAATAGTAGACGACTGGGTTCCCACGTTGCCGCCCATACCCATGATAACCGGAATAAAGGCCGCCAGCATCACGATAGCCTCGAGAGTACTCGCATAAGCCCTGATTACACTGCCGGAAAATACTCCACCGACCATGGTCACCAAAAGCCAGGGTAACCGCAGCTTAACCACCTTACTGATCGACGCCTTGGTCAGTTCAACCCCTTCTACCTCACCGGCCCCGGCAAGGCGGTAAATATCTTCTGTCGCTTCCTGCTCCATGACATCAATTACATCATCAACCGTAATAATTCCGAGCAAACGCTCTTCCTGATCAACTACGGGGACAGCCAGCAGGTCGTACTTGGATACAACGCGGGCTACTTCTTCCTGGTCGATTTCAGCATTGACGCTGATCACATTCCGGCGCATGATCTCTTTAATTATCACCCCATCGGAAGAGGCAATCAGGTCGCGCAATGATAAAACGCCGATCAAATGACCGGCTTCATCGACTACGTAGACATAATAAATTGTTTCAGCTTCGGGGGCAATCTCGCGCAGGCGGGCAATAGCATCTTCGACAGGAAGGTCAGCCGGCAGGGAAATATACTCAGTAGTCATGATCCCCCCGGCACTATCTTCCGGATATTTCAGCAGATCACCAAAGTCGATTGTTTCTTCTTCCCCCATGATCTGCATCATTTCATCGGCTTCCGCTGGTGATAGCTCACCAATCAGGTCGGCTGCATCATCAGAAGCCATATTGCCCAGGATAATTTTTGCTTTATCCTGGCTGAGCAAGCGCAGTATTTCTGCCTGCTCGAAATCTTCCATTTCCTGAAATATCAACGAAGCATCTTCGTCGGAAAGACGTTCGATCAAGTTAACCTTTTGCTCTGTCTCCAACTCTTCAATTAAATCTAGCAGGTCACCCGGGTGGACACCGGCTTTTAGTTCGCGATTGATTAAAAGATTAACATGCTCGACAGGCATCTTCGCCAACTCCCTGTTATTACCACAAGTTTACATTTTTTATCGAACGAACTAGATTATAACATGCAAAAAGACAATAAAAAACCCCGCCATGCCGTGGGCCGTTGTTTTGAACTGTTCCCCCGAAAGGTGGGTACCTACTCAACTGTTTTACAGGTCCTCTTTACAAAGGCTGCTGCGCCGCAGCTGAAGTCCGGGTTCCCATTTAATAAGTGTTAGCTCAAAACTTAATCGGGTATCACGAACACAGCAGGGTATGCTATTATTCACTAACTTTTTCCAATCAGATCATAGCACAAAAACTAATCTCCCGCAAGATGTACTTCCCCGCTCAATACTACTGCTCATCGCTTTTCTGCAAGAGCAGTTTTAATTCATCAAGCTGTTTTTGATCCACTCCGGCAGGCGCACCGGTCATCAGGCAGCTTGCTGCAGCAGTTTTCGGGAAAGGTATTACCTGACGGATTGAATCATCGCCGCTTAAAAGGGCAATCATCCGGTCGAGCCCCAGGGCCAGACCGCCATGAGGCGGAGCACCGTATGAAAGTGCTTCCAGGAGGAAACCGAATTTCTCTTGCGTCTCTTCCTCAGAAAGCCCGAGCAGTTTGAAGATTTTCGCCTGAGTTGCGCTGTCATGAATACGAATACTGCCACCGCCAATTTCCACTCCGTTGAGAACCAAATCGTAAGCCTGAGCCCGTACGGCCAGCGGATCACTTTCAAGCAGGGGCAAGTCTTCTTCCCTCGGCGCTGTGAAAGGGTGATGGTCAGAGTCATATCGCTCTTCTTGATCGTCAAAATGGAACAGAGGAAAGTCGACAACCCAGAGGAAATGCGGTTCTTCCGCTTTTTCAGCCGGAGCCAGCCTGTTGCGCAGGTGCCCGAGCACTTCGCAGGTTGTCTGCCAGCTATCTGCCACAAACAGTAAAACATCTCCAGTTTCCGCATCCATCCTGGCGGTAATCTGATCGAGCAGGCCTGGTTCAAAGAACTTGCTGATTGGCGAACGCCAGCCTTCATCTTCGATAAAGGTCCAGGCCAGTCCCTTGGCTCCAAGCTGGCGGGCCAGCAAGGTAAGGTCGTCAAGATCCTTACGACTCATGCGGCTACCCCCGGGCACCCGCAGACCTTTTACAGCTCCCCCGCTAGCAAGGGCACCCGTAAAAACTTTAAAACTGCTTTGGGCAGCCAGATCACCGATATCAACCAGTTCCATGGCGAACCTTAAATCAGGTTTATCAGAACCAAAACGGTTCATCGCTTCCCGGTAAGGCATGCGCAGAAACGGCCGTTTTAGATCAACATGATGCAGTTCTTTCCACAGTATGGCCATCAGCCCTTCTAAAAGAGCATAGATATTTTCACTGCCAAAAAAGGAAGTTTCAATATCAATCTGGGTAAATTCAGGCTGCCGGTCGGCTCGTAAATCCTCATCCCTGAAACAGCGGGCAATCTGGAAATACCGTTCAATACCGCTAACCATCAGCAATTGTTTAAAAAGCTGGGGTGACTGAGGCAGGGCATAGAACGAACCGTTATGCAGGCGGCTCGGAACCAGGAAATCGCGTGCTCCTTCAGGCGTGCTGCGGGTCAGCATCGGTGTTTCAACCTCAATAAAGTCGTAGCGATCCATGTAATCACGCACCAGCTTAACCGCCCGGTGACGCAGTTGCAAACGGCCGAGCATCTCCGGCCTTCTTAAATCCAGATAGCGATAGCGAAGCCGCAGGTTTTCATCAACATTGATCTCATCTTCAATATAAAATGGCGGTGTCTTCGAACTGTTCAAGATATCCATCTTATCGACATGAATTTCCACTTCTCCTGTAGGCAGGGCCGGGTTAATATTTTCATCACTGCGCCTGACCACTTCGCCTTCGACAGATATAACAAATTCGCTGCGCAGACTTTCCGCCCGGTTAAAAAGATCTACTCCGAGACGCTGATCGAAGACCAACTGCATTACTCCGCTTCGATCGCGCAGGTCGATGAAGATTAAACCACCATGGTCACGCCGCCGGCCAACCCAGCCGGCTAACTTTATTCTGCTGCCGACCTGATTGATACCGATTCGGCCGCAGTAATGAGTTTTCTCAACCGCTGCTTCCGGTGCAGGCATCATGACCCGGGCTTCTTCGCTGTCAACAGGTTGCCCCTCAACCTTTGCTGCCCTTTGACTCGACTGTAACCGGGCCAGGACTTCTTCACGATCCAATTCCTGCTGATCGCCGTCGGCCATATCACGCAGGACAACCTTGCCCCGGGCAATTTCATCTTCTCCAACGATTAGCACATTCCGGTAGTTTTGCCGTCCGGCATATTTCATCTGGGCCTTGAGACTGCGGTCCAGCAAGTCGGCTTCAGCAGCGATGCCCCTGGAGCGCAGCCGGTCCGCTAGCAGCAGCGCTTCTCCCTCCAGCTTTTCTCCGGCTGTGGCGACAAAAACTGGCGAGCCAACATTAAGGGGGGCTTTATCCCAGTCCATGGCCAGCATAATCCGCTCTTTGCCAAAGGCAACGCCAACTGCGGGAGTATAAGGTCCGCCAATATGTTCGGCCAGGTGATCATATCGGCCGCCACCGCAAATTGAAGCCTGGGCGCCCAGGCCACCGGCAGTAATTTCAAAGGCAGTACGGGTATAGTAATCGAGCCCCCTGACCAGACTGTTATTCAAATGGCAGGGAATCTCTAATTTGTTCAGGTAAGCCTGGAGATTGTGAAAATGACTATTACAATCGTTGCATAGGTGATCAACCATCCGCGGGGCATCAGTTACCAGCGCCCGGCAGCTCTTTTCCTTGCAGTCGAGCACCCGCATCGGATTGTTGCGGAAGCGGTTCCGGCAATCCTTGCAAAGCTGGTCTTCTACCTTTTCCAGCCAGGGCACCAGCAGGTTGCGGTATCCGGGACGACAGACAGGACAGCCTACGCTGTTTAACTCGATCGACATGTTATCTATCGCCAAGTATTGAAAGAAATTATAGCAAAAGGCAATTATTTCAGCATCGGCAGTTGCCTGTGCAGTGCCGATTATTTCCAGTCCGAACTGATGAAACTGGCGATAGCGGCCAGCCTGGGGGCGATCATAACGAAACATTGGCCCACTGTAAAATAGCTTAATCGGCTGAGGTTTTTCACTCAGATTATGCTCAAGATAGGCCCGAACCACGGCTGCGGTGAGCTCCGGGCGCAGGGTTAACTGGCGACCGCTGCGATCTTCAAAAGAATACATCTCTTTGGAGACTATATCGCTATCTTCCCCCACACTGCGGGCAAAAAGTTCGGTCTGTTCAAAGATAGGGGTACGAATTTCACCAAACCCGTAGAGATCGCAAAATTGCTTATATTTTTCTTCCAGGCAATGCCATTTAACTGCTTCTTCAGGTAGAATATCGCGGGTACCGCGTGGGGCCTTATAATCCATCTTGTTACTCCTCTCCGTTACACCTAAAATAATCTTTTGCTATCGAGCAGAATTGTTACCGGGCCATCATTATCGACCAGTATTCTCATTTCTGCCTGAAAACGACCGGTTTCAACAACCAGATCGTAACTACGCAAAGTATGGCAAAAATAGTTATAAAGTTGTTCAGCCATTTCGGGGGGGGCTGCAGCAGAAAAACCGGGACGGCGCCCCTTGCGGCAGTCTGCCAAAAGGGTGAACTGCGATATAGCCAGGACCGCACCACCGCTTTCTTTGACCGAAAGGTTCATCAAGCCATCCTGATCTTCGAAAATGCGCAGTCCGGCAATTTTCGCCGCAAGGTAATCGGCATCGCTGCGATTATCCTCATGCCCTACACCGAGAAAAACAACCAGGCCGGAACCGATCCGGCCAACCGTTTCTCCTGCCACATCTACCTGGGCCTGTTGAACACGCTGAACAACTGCTCTCATCTCAACCTCCCGCCCAATAGTGTATAATAACATCCCGCAGAAAAGCAAATATTTCGCGAATTAATTTTTAACTGTTAGCGCCGTAAACATAGCGTCGCACTGAAAATACCTCTTTAATTTTACGGATTTTATTCATAATTTGATCCAGGTGAACCTGGTCGCGGACGATCATCGTCAGGTGAATGGTGGCAACCCGGTTTTTATCAGCCCTGGCTGAAACAGCAGTGATTTCTATTTTACTCTCGTTAATAGCGGTCATCACATCGGAAAGAAGGTTTTTTCGGTCGTTGGCAGAAATTTCTATTTCAACCGGGTACGAAGCCACCCCTACCTGTTCCCATGATGCTTCAAGAAAACGTCCGTTGTCTTTACTGTAGTGGGTCAGGTTGGGACAATCGCGGCGGTGGACCGTAACTCCGCGACCCCTGGTAATAAAACCGACAATATCATCGCCGGGCACAGGGTTACAGCAACGTGCCACCCTCATTAGCAGGCCGTCCATTCCCTGGATTGAAACACCGGGCGAGCCCTGCCTTAAGTGTTTCACAGGTTTCAATTCTGGGAGGCTTGTTTCCTCCTCTTTTTCGTTCTGCCTGGCCTTGTAGAGTTCGCGCAAACGGCTGATCACCTGGTGAACTGAAACCCCGCCGTATCCTACTGCCGCGTATAGGTCATCGACAGAAAGAAGGTTGAAAGAACGGCCAATCTCTTCAAGCATGTCGCTTTTGATTGCCATCCGCTGCTGCACGGTAATACGCCGAATCTCTTTGTCGATCATTTCGCGCCCTTTTTCTATATTTTCTTCACGGCGCTCTTTCTTAAACCAGTTCCTAATCTTATTC
>CAZCHW010000126.1:0-6130 GCA_964498375.1 uncultured Syntrophomonadaceae bacterium
ATTAAGCACAACCCGCTGGGAGCCGAGAAAAGTGAGAGTGACAATACTGCCACCCCTGCCAAACATCGGGTGTAGTCTGCCGGTTGTTGCAACCAGGGAATAGGCACTGATTTCCTGGGCCAGCAGAAAACCATCTCGGGAAGTAGCTGCATAAAGGCCGGACAACTCTTCGCGCCGGGCAAATGCAAGGCTGTGCACCATGCCATCAAGACAGGGCCAGTGGCTCTGCAGGGCTTCCGCCATCGCATCAATTTCACTGTCACTGCCCACATCGCAGGGAATCATCGGTGACCCCGGCGCAAGGTCTTCCACAAGCTTAGCCACCTTATCCTTAAAACGTTCATTCTGATAAGTAAATGCCAGATTTGCTCCTGCCTGGTGAGCGGCAACTGCAATGGCCCAGGCTATACTACGTTTATTGGCCACACCCATAATAAGTATATTTTTATCTTTCAAAAGTTGATTCATGCTAAATTCAGTCCCTTTCTGCCATATTTCTCTCTTGTTACAGTGCTGTTCAGCTTACCCGATCGGCTGCTTGACCACCTGTTTGTCAGGAAGCGCGGGCCAGATGAAATATTGATCTGGTATCAGGATCAACGTTCCCGTAGATGATGAAGATCAGTATTTCTTCTATGAAACCGATCATGTAGATAATCGCCACCAGGCGAACCAGGAGTGTAACATCCGTAAAATAAGAGGCAATAATAATAAAGTATACCATTACTGCATTCCAGCGTAAAATCATAGTGTGCATCATCACCGGTTTGCGAAAAAGAATTGCCGAAAGAACAAAGGAAAAGCCGAGAATCGCAAAAAATACAATCAGGTAAAGCGAGTTTGCAGCAATCGCTTCAGGTTGCAATCTGCTCAGGAAATAGGCCGAAGAAATATAGAAAAAGAGATCGGCCAGTGAATCCAGTTCCTTACCAAAGGGGGAAACCAGATTATAACGACGGGCTATACGTCCATCAAAAAAGTCTGTAGAACCAAGCAAGATATAGGCAATTATAAATATAAGTACATAACCATTAAGCAACAAGACAAAAAGCAGCGGTAACAAAACAATACGTGATAATGATAGCAAATTTGGCACAGTTAATTTAAATGCCAAACATATCCCTCCCCTGTACTTGATGGCTTATACTACCATAATCAGAGGCTTGTAGCCACAGGCGAGCCCATATTCGCGCACTTTCTAGATAAAAGTGAAGTTGTCAACATCGAATAGTCCACGATCGGTAATTTTTAGAGACGGGATTACCGGCAATGCAAGAAAAGAAAGGGTTAAAAACGGCTGTTCCAGGGATGTTCCCAATTGCCTTGCAGCCACCATTAAATTCTGCATGCCGGTGGCAACCTGCTGCCCCCGCTGAATCGACATTAACCCGCCTATGGTCAGCGGCAGAGCAGCTTTTACCCTGTATTCACCATCAACAACGACAAAACCTCCGCCAATACGGGCAAGCTCATTAACCGCTGCAGCAATTGCCTCATCTTCTACACCGGCTGCAATGATATTATGCGAGTCATGTGCAACACTGGAAGCCAGAGCTCCTTCCCGCAGACCCAGGCCCTTAACCAGGGCGACGGCATAATGCCCGCTGCCCCGGTGTCGTTCTACTACTGCGATTTTTAGTAAATCTCTTACAAGATCTACTTTTACTGAGCCACTCTCACTTCTTAAGATCGGCAACACCAGTTTCTCAGTGATCAACTGACCCGGAATTACCCCGATCACAGGCAGGCTGTCTCCTGCTGCAGAAAGGGTAAAGTCTTCTGCTTTAAACTGTCTTCCCGGTTTTACTGTATTCAGGGCGAATTCGGGCAGTTTCAATTCCGCAACGGGAACAACAGCCTCTCCCTCCCGGGCAGCCAGCCGGCCATTTTTAATCACCAGATCTACCTGAAAATTCCTTAAATCGTGAAAGACGACCAGATCTGCCCGGTAACCAGGGGCGATAATACCCCGATCATACAACCGGTAATGACCGGCAGCATTACCGGTTGCCACCCTGAGAGCCAGGAAGGGATCAGCGCCATAATCAACGGCAATTCTTAACAAATCGTCAATATGGCCCCGCTCAATGAGCTCCGCTGCTTCCCTGTCATCACTGCCGAACATAAAAGAAGAAACTGTGGCATCATTAATTAAAGGTAACAGTTCCAGTAAACTTGATGAAGCAGAACCATGTCTGATGATTACCTTCATCCCGTTGTTAATTTTTTCTTTTGCTTCCGCCGCGGTAATGCATTCATGGTCGGTACTAATCCCTGCGGCAAGGTATCCCTGCAAGTCAGGTCCACTCAATCCGGGAGCATGGCCGTCAACCACTTTTCCAGCTGTGTGAGCGGCATTAATTTTAGCAATAACCGCGGGATCTGCTTCAATGACCCCGGGATAATTCATCATCTCACCCAACCCGACAATTCGGGGGTGTTTAAGTAATTCCATTATTTCAATTAAATTTAACTCGGCTCCGGCAGTCTCCATCTCGGTGGCTGGAACACAGGATGGTGCAGTCATAAAAAAGTCACAGGGCAGGTTTTCAGCCGCATCAAGCATCAGCATCACCCCCCTGAAACCAAGAACATTGGCAATTTCGTGAGGATCACAGATTAAAGTTGTAGTTCCGCGGGCTATTAAAATTTCTGCCAGGGCTGGTGGAAATAACAACGTGCTTTCGATGTGCAGGTGAGCGTCGATTAATCCCGGGGCCACGTAACCTCCGCCAAGATCAAGCTCAGTCACTCCGTTCTCATATTCCTCACCAATCGCTGCAATATAACCATCCGCCAGGGCAATATTGGTCCGAATGATATTCTTATTGAACAAGTTCACCAGCCGGGCGTTTTTAATCAGCAGATCCGCCGGCTCCCGGCCTCTGGCAATAGCGATTCGGCGTTTTATTGATGCTTCCTGCTTTTTCAACACCAACAATCAGCTCCCTTAGCTCTTATTTAGTTAATATAAATTAACAATTACTCTTGTATTGCCAAGAATTTTTTGACCTGATTAAGATCAGGGTTGCGCTGAACACTGCCACAACGATAAGGCCAATGATCAGCCATTTGAACATGGTCGAAACCGGCGCAATCAAAGCCACTGAAGTTAAAGGTAAAGGATAACGGTAAAACAATAATGAAACTGTTATGTTTTCAAGCAAATCAAAGCAGACAGCACCTGCAGGCAGAATATTAATTCGGCGCCAAACGCTCCCCAGGGAAAACTTCCGGCTAATAAAAGTTGTCAGGGTAGAAAAAAATAAAAAATAAACAGCCGGCCAGATCAGGTCAAAGGTAAAACGTTGTCGAATATAATAAGCCCGGCCTTCCTGTCCGTACGCTTCGGCCATGGCATAAAGTTCTGTAACTGAGTACACAAAGGCAGTATCGGGAGATAGTTTTGTTCCAGTCACTGCAACCAGCCGGTCAGCCATATGCGGCAAAACAGAGACCAGAAAAAAAAGAAACAGCAGCGTTGCTACAGCCAGTATCTGTGGGCTAAATAGTTTAATTAATATCTCAGAGTAGTTAGTTAAAAGCCTCATCAAATCACTGCTTTCCCCGGTCCGCTCCGGATCAATAACCGAAGTGATCTCCGGCAACATGCCCCTGTTCTGGAAAACAGGTAGGACAGGTTCCCTTTTTATGTTATTCTCTATTTATAGGGCTTTCCCTTTACTTTTACCCGGTATAACTTTTCCGAAACACTATTAAATCTAATTGCTGGGAGGCAACCTGGTGAGAGAACGAAATCTTTATGCTGAGCCATTTCGTATTAAGATGATTGAACCAATCCGGCAGCTTAGCAGGGCTGAACGGGAAAAGCTGATTGAATCTGCCGGTTATAATGTGTTTAATCTCAAAGCTGAAGATGTTTATATTGATCTGTTAACCGACAGCGGGACAGCAGCAATGAGCGCCAACCAGTGGGCAGGCATGATGCTGGGCGACGAGTCATACGCCGGAAGCACTGGCTATTACAATCTGCAGCGGGCTGTGCAGGACATTTTCGGTTACGGGCACCTGGTCATCACTTACCAGGGCAGGGCAGCAGAAAACATATTGATGTCTCTTTTTATCAGTGAAGGGCAAAAGGTCTTAGGCAATATGCATTTTGATACAACTGAAGGGCACATTCGTATGCGCGGGGCCGACCCGGTAAACCTGGTGATCGACCTGGGTCTTGATTTTCAAGCAGACCATCCATTCAAGGGAAATATAAATCTTGAAAAACTGGAGCAGATGCTTGCCGGCAGCAGCCCCGACGAAATCCCTCTGGTTATCCTGACAGTTACCTGTAACAGCAACGGCGGACAACCTGTAGCGTTAAAGAACATTAAAGCCGCGTCTGAAATTACGCATCGACATAACCGACCTCTTTTTCTTGATGCTGCTCGTTATGCTGAAAACTGTTACTTTATTAAAGAACGCGACCAGCATTATAGTAATTGGTCGATTTCTGATATTGCCCGGGAAATGTTTTCTTACGCTGACGGTTGCACAATGAGCGCCAAGAAAGATGCCCTGGTTAATATAGGCGGGTTTTTAGCCTTTAAAGAACGGACAGACTGGCATGAAAAAGCTGTACAGCTGCAAATTCAATACGAAGGATTTCGTACATACGGCGGCCTGGCCGGCCGTGATCTGGAAGCTCTTGCCCGGGGCCTATATGAAGGAATCGATGAAACATACCTGGAAGACAGAATCGGCCAGGTTCAGTATTTGGCTGAAAAACTCAACCAGGCCGGTATCCCCGTAATCAAACCTGCTGGTGGACATGGTGTTTTTATCAATGCATTAGAGTTTTTACCGCATTTGCCAAGAAATAAGTTCCCTGCCCAGACCCTGGTAGTTGAGCTTTACCGGGAAGCGGGAATTAGGTCGGTCGAGTTAGGAGCCTGCGCCTTCGGTTATCGGCATCCCCGGACAGGCGAAGAGGTTTTCCCGAAGCAGGAGCTGGTCAGGCTGGCTATTCCCAGGAGAGTTTATACTGACCGGCACATGTTATCTGTAGTTGAAGCCCTGAAAAATATCTCGGCAGAAAAAGAATCCCTAAAAGGTCTGGAGTTAATCTACCAGGCTGAAATTATGCGTCACTTTACCGCCCGCTTCCAGCCGGCAAGCATCTAGGAAGCCCGGGACAAACAAATAAATAACCCTGTGATTTTTACACCATGGGCTGTGCGCAATCACAGGGTTTCAGTTTTCCTGGCAGTATGATCATTGAGTTATAACTTAAAAGATATCGCCGTCAATAAACAGATCGACTATCTCGGACTTAATCTGTTCCAGATCCTGTTCTGTAACCTGAAGCAGTTCCAGCGCTTCACCGGAAATGGGGTATAGCAACCCGTCAATTCCCAGGCCCATACCCATCTGCAGAGTAGCCGCATCGGCCAGATGGACCAGCGCTGTCAGTTGGCCGTTAATTTGCGCCTCCCGGGGGTCATGGTGGCAAGCTATCGCCTCAGCCAGTTCTGCCGGAAGCTTCCACTTTTCAGCAACCTTGCCGCCGACAGCAGCATGACTGAACCCGAACAGTTCCGTTTCTACTTTGTGAAAAGGCCGTTTCTCTTCATGCACGATCGATACCACCTGCTCATAGGCATCTCTCATAGAATTGTTTAGCACCAGTTTACCGATATCATGCAGTAACCCTGCCGTGTAAGCAAGTTCTATTGAACGAAATTTAATTTTTTTTGCCAGTAAACGGGCAAATACAGCAGCACACTGTGAATGTTTCCACAGTTCCCCTTCATCCATGACATAACCCTTCAGCTCACGTTTCAATATTTTACTGACTGAAGCGGCCAGTACTATACTGCGGACTGCATTAAACCCGATCAGAATGATCGCATCGGTTACTGTGGCAATGCGGCGTGAATAACCATAGTGGACGGAATTGGCCAATCTCAAGACCTGGGCAGTCATGGCCTGATCCTGATTCAGCACTTCCTGAATGTCAAATGCAGTGGAATCAGGATCTTCAGTTAATTCCATCACCCTGGTTACAATCTGGGGCAGTGAGGGTAATTGATCGACTTCAGCAACCAATCTATCAAGCGATAACCTGGTCATTGCTTCCTCCTGTTATGTTCCGCTTCAATAGGCTCGTTCCGCTAAT
>CAZCHW010000127.1:0-6093 GCA_964498375.1 uncultured Syntrophomonadaceae bacterium
AGGCCAGAGTATAACTGCCAGCCATGATATGTAAACCGTACGTTTTCGCAAGAGCAGAAAATAGCGTCTGGATAAATGGCGAAACAGCGGGGCTCATAAAGTGAAAGATATCGACCAGGCTGATTTGATCGGCAGTCTCAGCATCATCTTCTTTATTCTGCCCGGCCATGGTTTCCTCCATTTTATCTATCCCGGGCAGCAGACCAAACAAGGGCAGGTTATGGTACTCGGGAAATACAATCAGTTGCGCCCCCGCCTCAGCAGCCTCCTTAACCCGGCGGTGTACTTCATCGGCGAAGTGGAGGGGATTGCTGAACAGTTTTAATTCTACCTGAAGGGCAGCAGCTTTCACCACTGAGCCGTCCGGTTCGGGAGCTAACGGTGAAAGGGGCAGTTTATTCTTAAGATGCCCGAGCAATCTGGATGGACGACATTGCCAGGCCAGGTAGGCGCTAAATAATTTTGCTTTTATGCGATCAAAAAGCATTTTTTACTTTCCCTTCAGGAGAGGTTTGCAGTTCAGTATAGGCAGCCGGATTCAGCAGTTTCAGCAGAGGATATTGCTCCTTTAAGGCCAGACGGGCTGGCTGATCAAGGGTGGCAGTCACGAAGGGGCTGTAAATTGAACCCCGGGCCAGAAAGCCGCTTTGCCCGGGGGTAATTTCACAGGGGCCATGAATGATCGGTTCGGCAGCATAGTGGTTGCCGGCCAGGGAATTACAGAGCTGCGCCTCGACCGCCCAGAACTGGTTTTGCTGAACCTGGGCCCAAATTCCGGCAGCCTGAATCCAGCAATTACCGCTTCCGGGCAGGGCACCGCAGTGCAGGACCAGGTCAGCGCCGCACAGGGCCAGGTGGCGACCTGTTTCAGGGTGACGGGCATCGTTGCCAAGCAACAAGCCGGTTTTTAAATCCCCACAGGTAAAGAGTTCCAGTTTATTGCCGCCGCTTAACCCGGCTTCCTTTTCGGCGCGAGTCAGGTGGGTTTGATCCTGACCGGCGATCACTTTCCCGGCAGGATCAAAACAACAGGTCCGGTGATAAATTTTAGTATCTTCACCAGCCAACCATGTGCCGGGTACCAGGTAGACAGAGCAGCGACTCGCCAGGTTGGCATGAAGATCCAGATAATCAGCGATCCACAGCTCAGAGCGAACCGGCGCTTCCCTGAGCAGTTGAATGAAACTGCCGGGCAGCTGAAGCTTCCCGCATGCACAGCCGAGAACAAGGGCACTGTATGCAGGTAAAACCACCAGGTCGGCTTCCGTCCGGCGAATCAGTTCCAGCAAGCCGGCCCGGTAGGTTGGAATTGAACTTAGATCAAGACCCTGCAGGGTAAAGGCAGCTAAACGCACCTTAATTTACCTCTCTTGTCCTGGTTTCCAGCAGAATTAATCAGGAAGCTTTGATCCTGGCCGCAAGGGCTGCAGCCATTTCCTTTGTCCCGGCTGAACCGCCCAGATCGGGGGTAACATCCTGCCCTTTTTTAATCAGTTCGGCCAGGGCAGTTTCTATTTTTCGGGCCGCTTCAGTTTCGCCAATATGACCAAGCATCAGAACCGCAGCCATGATCATGGCAGCAGGGTTTGCCCGGTTTTGTCCGGTATATTTCGGGGCACTGCCGTGAACAGGCTCAAACAGGGCAGCCTGATCGCCAATATTGGCTCCGGGCACCAGCCCGAGACCGCCAACCAGGCCGGCACATAGATCGGAAAGGATGTCGCCATAGAGATTGGGCATCACCAGGAGATCATAAAGCTGGGGTTTCTGCACCAACTGCATGGCCATGTTGTCGACAATGCGGTCTTCAAATTCTACCTGCGGGTAATCTGCAGCCACGGCGCGGGCGGTGTCAAGAAACAGGCCGTCACTCAGCTTAAGAATATTGGCTTTATGTACTGCGGTAACTTTTTGGCGTTTGTTTTTCAGGGCATATTCGAAAGCAAAACGGACAATGCGCTCTGAAGCTTTACGGGTAATAATTTTTATGCTTTCAGCAGCATCAGCGCCAACCATGTGCTCAACACCTGAATAGAGATCTTCTGTGTTTTCCCTGACTACGACCAGGTCGATATCTTTATAGGGTGAACGCACCCCGGGAAAAGTTTTCGAGGGGCGTAAATTGACATATAGATCAAGTTCCATGCGCAGGGCAACATTGATACTGCGAAACCCCGAGCCAATCGGTGTGGTCAGCGGCCCTTTAAGGCCAACTTTATTTTTCCTCAGGGAGGCTAAAACTTCCTCCGGCAAAGGAGTGCCAAATTGTTCGATAGCACCTTCTCCGGCCTGAACTTCTTCCCAGTCAATCTTAACTCCTGTTGCTTCCAGAACGGTCAGGGTTGCATCACTTATTTCCGGACCAATTCCGTCTCCTCTGATTAATGTTATTTTGTGCATTGGTAGCCTCCTTGTTGTAATTCTTCCCAAAATTTATCTACCTGGTCTGCCGTTTCAGCCAGGGTTCCGCTGTTATCAATAATTGCAGCGGCGTATTTCTTTTTCTCTTCCAAGGGCATCTGGGCCCGGACCCTCTTCTCGGCCGCTTCGGCGCTGATATGATCACGCTCTCTCAGGCGGGCCAGCTGAACGTTACGGGGCAGGTAGACCAGAAGAACCAGGTCCACGGTCTCAGCCAAACCAGCTTCAATCAGCAGGGGAATATCGTAAATCAGGACACCGTCAGGATCCAGATTTTTAATCTGGCCGGCCCGGTCGAGAAATTTACTGCCTACCCAGGGGTGGACAATTTTGTTTAAGCGCTCAAGCATATTGCTGTTGTTGAAGACCAGGTTGCCCAGTTTAACCCGGTCAATGCTGCGATCGGAAAGCAGGATTCCAGGGCCGAGCCAGTCAACTATTTCTCTCCAGGCCGGTTGATCCGGCTCAACCGCCTCGCGGGCCAGCTGGTCTGCATCAAGTAAATAGGCCCCTTTTTGGGCCAGCATTTTTGCCACTGTGCTCTTGCCGCTGGCGATTCCACCGGTTAATCCAATAATAATCATGATTTCCCTGGTTTCCTTTCCTGGACTGTCTCTGCTTCTTCTGCAGCCTGACAGCCGGGGCAAAAGTAGGTGCCCCGACCGGCAACCACCGTTTTTTCGATTTCCGCCCCACACCTGGAGCAGTACTCACCCTGGCGGTTATAGACATTAAGTTTTTGTTGAAACTGCCCCAGGGCGCCGGCGGCATTGCGGTAATCACGGAACGATGTGCCGCCATACTTGATGCCTTCATCCAGAACATCTCTAATTGCCTGAAAGAGCTGCTTCTTCTCTTCCTCACTGAGGCTGTCGACACGGCGGAGCGGGTGAAAACAACAGCGGTATAAACATTCATCTGTATATATATTACCCATTCCGGCGGCAAATTCCTGGTCGAGCAGCAAAGCTTTCAGACGACGGTTGCCTTTGCTTTTCAGCAGAGCGGCGAAAGCTTTGGCATCAAGATCATTGTATATATCTGGCCCTACCTTCTTTAGAACCTGCTCTTTTAATTCAACCTCGTTATGAACAAGCCAGAGACGGCCGAAACGGCGCATATCGGAGTAGAAGAGGGCTGTTCTGTCGGTAAAAGGCAGAGAAACCCTTAAAAACCGAGCTTCTGCCGGCTTCTGTTCAGTTGAGTAAACCAGGTTGCCGGTCATACGCAGGTGAACAACCAAAATCAAGCGGTCCAGCCTGATCAGCAGGTATTTACCCCGCCTTTCCAGGGCAGAGACAGAGCGACCCTCCAGTTTTGCACTGAAAGAACCGGGCTCCGGAAATGCGATGGTTGTCGGTATGTGCAGCTGTGGGCGGGCAAAGGTTTTACCGATGATCAGCCCTTCCAGTTCACGACGGATCGTTTCAACTTCAGGCAACTCAGGCAAGTGTTTCAACTCCTTAAAGCGGTTTTAAGCTGCCGGAGAGATTTAAAAGCAATTCCTGCCCGGCTATCGGGATCGGGATAAGCTTTCAGGTTTATAACTTCTTTAATTCTTCCCAGTTGGCTCCCCACTTGAGATCGACCTGCAGGGGAACAGAGAGGTTAAACGCCTGTTCCATTTCTTGCTTAATCAGGGGGGCAAAAAAATCCAGTTCTTTATCGGCAATTTCGAAAAGCAATTCATCGTGGATTTGCAGAAGCATTTGGGCTTTAAATCCACCTTCATTAATAATTCGATCGATTTTCAACATGGCCATTTTAATAATATCGGCTGCCGAACCCTGGATTGGTGTGTTCAGGGCCATCCGCTCGGCAAAACTGCGGATGTTAAAGTTACTGGAATGAATTTCGGGCAAATAGCGCCGGCGATTCATAATTGTTGTTACATAACCCTGTTCACGGGCTTGTTCAGTGATACTTTCCATATATGCTTTAACCCCGCTGTAACGTTCTAAATAACTGTCCATGTAAGCTTTCGCTTCTGCACGGGATATTTTCAGTCCCTGGGCCAGCCCGTAGTCGCTGGAGCCGTAAATAATTCCAAAATTTACTGCTTTGGCTTTTTCGCGCATCAGCGGAGTAACTTCCTCCAGCGCTACTCCGTTCACTTCAGCAGCTGTGCGGCGATGGATATCCTGACCGGTCTTAAAAGCCTCGACCAGAATCGGGTCTGCAGACAGATGGGCCAGCACCCGCAGTTCCACTTGTGAATAATCGGCAGCAAAAAGGATCTGCCCTGACTGCGAAGGAATGAAGGCTTTCCGGATCTTCCGGCCCTCTTCCAGGCGAATGGGAATATTTTGCAGGTTCGGGTCGCTGCTGCTCAGGCGGCCCGTAGCCGTAGCAGCCTGGTTCAGGCAGGTATAAATCTTTTCATCCTCCTGATCGATCAGTTCGGCCAAACCGGAAAGATAGGTGCCTTCCAGCTTGGCCAGCTGGCGATAAAGGATCAGCAGGGCGGCAATATCGTGCTTGCCGGCCAGTTCTTCCAGGACGCGGGCATCAGTGGAACGACCCGTTTTTGTTTTGCGGACAGTCGGCAGTTCCAGCTTGTCAAAAAGAATTCCGGCCAGCTGCTGGGGTGAATTAATATTAAATTCTTCGCCGGCCAGACCGTAAATTTGTTCTTCCAACCCGGCGAGCCTGCTGCAGATCTGTTCAGATAGTGAATGCAGGTACGCTGAGTCAACCTTCATGCCGCGCCTTTCCATGCGAGCCAAAACTGCCGCAAGGGGAAGTTCCAGTTCGAACAGCAGCTTTTCAAGGGATTGTTCACGCAGTTGTGCCTGCAGCAGCTTCTGCAGAGGAAATAGCAGGCGGGCTTCTTCAGCCAGCCAGGGACCCTGCTGCTCCAGCTGGTCGCTCTTTTTGCCTTCGCCGGCAGAATCACCTATGGCTCGTCCGAGATTACGCTGGGCCAGGTCGGCCAGGCTGTACCGGCCCACTGCAGGATCAGCCAGGTACGCGGCCAAATGGGTATCAAAAGCCGGGGGCTTTGCATTCAGACCGTGGTTCAAAAAAAGATGATGATAAAGCTTGGCTTCGTGCACATAGAGGCTGACTCCCCGGTCGGCCAGCTCACCAAGCAAACCTAAAACCCTGGAGGGGTTTGGCCCCTTTTCATTGAAAGCCAGGTAGACAGCGTTTCCGCTTGCTGATGCTACAGCCAGCATTAAGAGCGGGGAGCGCCAGTAAGGGCGGCCAGGCTGCAGGATAAAGCGCAAAGCCAGGCTGTTACCCTCTTTAAATTGTTCCAGAAAAGCGGTAAGCTCTTTCAGGTCACCCAAGGCAATTGCAGGCGGCGCTGACGGGGTGTCGCCACCGCCGTTTTCTTTATCCTCGAAGCGGGCAGCCAAATTTTTAAATTCCAGTTCGTCAAAGAGAGCCAACAGTTGTTCCCGGTCCGGCTCCTGGTAACGGCAGCACACTTCTTCATAGTGCAGCTCTACATCACGACGCAGGGTGACCAGGTCTTTACCTGTGTAGAGTTGCTTTCGAAACTGGTCCAGATTAAGTGCCATCTTGCCTTTAAATTGATCAAGGTTTTTGTAAATATTCTCAATTGAACCGTATTCGCTGAGCAGGCGGCGGGCTGTTTTATCACCAATACCGGGCACTCCGGGGATGTTGTCAGAAGGGTCTCCCTTTAGCGCCTTATATTCAATA
>CAZCHW010000128.1:0-6077 GCA_964498375.1 uncultured Syntrophomonadaceae bacterium
TGATCGATGAGTTTTTCGATCTGATAATTATTTTTCCCTTCAGCCATCATCAGTCCAAGCCCCGAAAGAGCAAATTCTTTTTCAAGGATAATTTCTCCCTGGCGTGAATTCATATCTGAAGGCATATAGGACATCATGTCATAGTTGACACCGGTGGCCAGGTATCCAATACCGGCCGGGATCAGGATAATCAGGTATAAAATCATTATCAGCTTGCGGTATTTAACCACAAAAAACCCTAAGTTTGGCATTGCTGAAGAACCCTCTTATTTTCTTAAGAGATTAAACAATAAATTTAAACAATTGTTTTAATCATACGTTTACATTATAACCGCCCCTTTAGAGGCTGTCAAGGAAGGAAAAGCGGTTGGCCCGGCGAAATTGAAGTTATCAAAGAATAACAAGCCCTCAGGAAAGAATATGAAGAAGGAGTTGAGCAGATGATTGCTTTGGTGGCAGTATTAAAGATAAAAGAAGGCATGGAAGAAAAGGTAGCCTACGCTGTGCTCAAAATGGCTGAAGCAGTATCCCGGCATGAAAAGGACTGTCTGTTCTATGAGCCCTATATGCCAGTTGAGGGAACCGGTGAGGTTTACATCCTGGAAAAATACACAACTGCAGAAGCTCTTGAATTACACCGGCAGACCACTCACTACCTGGAGTTCAGAGATACAGTTAAAGATGCTTTAAAAGAGGCTCCCCAGGTGAAAGTGTTAAAGCCGGTTGGCTAAAACTTAAAAACCTTTGATGGTCAGGCTGTCAAGTTGCTAAATATTATCGGGTGTTTCTGTGGCGCAGGGCACGCCAACCAGGCATTTGCCGGCAATACTTTCGAGATCCTTTAGCCTGTCGGCATTTTTCAGAAACATTTCATAGCACCTTTGCTTATCATAGCCGGTAAAACTTAAAGCACCGTTAACGCATTTTACAGGACAATCGCCACAGGATCCATCACCCTTATAAGAACAGAATTCTGTTTGAGGACGCAGGGTGGGATTAATTTTCACATTGGTAACAAGACTGCCAATCCTGCCGCAGCAACTTTTCCGGGTGATCAGCATTCTGTTCAAACCGAAGGTGCCGACCCTGCTATGTATGCTGCACTGCGGTGTGACCAGTCACTAAGCAAAGTTGTTTCATCAAAATTGTGTGTTGCCGGTACATAGACCGCTTTATCCTCTTTACTTAATTATGGGCCAGAAAGGTATTTCTTGTTAAAAGCATAATAATCAAGGCCAGGAGCATCATCATGGCAGCCATTGCGACCGCTGTTTCCAGCTCGCCTGTAGAGAAACGCAGGTAAATAGCAACTGGCAAGGTTTCTGTATAACGAGCAAGCGTACCTGCCAGCATTACTGTGGCCCCGAATTCGCCCATTGCCCTGGCCCAGGCTAAAAGCAGGCCGGTTACAATTCCTGACCGGGCCATTGGCAAAGTAATTCTGGTAAAAACCCGAAAAGGACTATCACCAAGGGTTGAAGCAGCTTCTTCAAGGGAACGTTCCACCTTGGCCATTGCTGTTTTGATTGTTCGCAAAGCGTAGGGGGCGGCAATAAAAAACTGGGCTAAGACTGCCCCTGCCGGAGTAAATACAAAACGCAGGCCTAATTCGGCAAGCCATTGTCCCCCTGTGGAACTAAATAATACGAGCAAAGCCAGCCCGCTGACCAGGGGAGGAACCAGGATTGGCAGATGCAGAATGCTCTCTGCTAGATCACTGCCCCGAAAGTGATACCGGGTTAAAACATAAGCTGAAGGAATGGCAAAAAGCCCTGCCAGCAGGGCAGCCAGAGTTGAGCTCAGCAAACTGAAGAAAAAAGGTTTTAAAAAGTAACTGGAGGTGACAATGGCGAATAAGTTGGTACCCTGAAGCAGGCTAAAAAGTGAAAGATAAGCGGCAGCAATTAGTAAAAGAAATAGCGCAAACAATATAAAAAAAATTATTTTAAACCAGTTTATCGTCATTTAAACCCTCCGCCCGGTCTGGCCGGGTGCCGATTAAAAACAGACAGCCACACGGCCCGGTTTCAAATTGATCTTCCGGTTTATCCAGTCGAACAATTCCTGGTGAGTATGCGTGGCGATTATCATAACCGGACGATAGGTGCGCTGATACTCTGCCAGTAATGCTGAAATCCGTCGACAGCGAAACTGGTCCTGGCCGGCAAAAGGTTCATCGAGCAGCATTATTTCCGGATTTGCTATTAACGATCTACCGAGCATGACTCGTCTTGCCTCCCCGCCTGATAGCAGGGAAGGGTTGGAGTGTTCCAGAGGTTTAAGATCAAGTTGTTCAATAATTGCATTATATAGTTGGGGAGCCGGGGCATGACGCTTATGGGCATAGAGAATGTTTTGCCGGACGGTCAGGTGTGGAAAGAGGCTGCAATCCTGGCTCATCAGGACAGCTTTCCTGCAGGCAGGTGGCCGGCAGAGCTGGCCCTCTTTAAAAAAAGCGGTGTCCCTGTAATATATAAAGCCGTGATCAGGTTGTTCCAGACCGGCGATGCAGCGTAACAGGGTGGTTTTTCCCGAACCGGAAGGGCCTCCAAGCAGGATTGCTTCCCTATTGGCTGACAATGCTGTTTGCAAAGTGAAACCGGGGTAGCATTTAGTGATTTCCAGTTCCAGCATTTTCAATCATTCCTTTTTACTTTAGTTTGGTAGAATCTGTATAATCATTCTGTTTACCAGTTTATGGCGAACCAAAGCCGTGCTTCAGGAAGATTGCTTCCCCTTCCGCCGAGGCTAAAAAATCGATAAAAGCACTTGCTGTCTGGTGGTTTTGCGAAGAGTTCAAAACAGCGGCGCTGATTTGGGTCGGTCTGTTTTGCTCACTGGGTATTTCAATTACCATGACCCGATCAGCCATTTCTCCAGTGGAATTGCGGCCGGTAATTCCGGCATCACCCTGATCAAGAGCTATATCAAGAACTACCTGTGGCGCTGTTGCCGGACGGTTAACTACATTTTTCATTATTTCCTGATAAAGATCGCTTTCATGCAAAATTTCTTCTGCTGCCCGGCCCATGGCTGCAGACTGATCGCAAATTATTACCCTGGTATCGGGTCGGACCAAATCAGCCAGGGAGCTTATCTCTTTTGGATTGTCTGAAGCGACAATTATTGCCGGGACAAAAGTGCCCACCGGTTTCCACTGTTCAAGCAGGCCTTTGTCTAAAGCCTGCTCCATAAAGTCATCTTCCGAAGAAATGAACAAGTCGCCCGCTTTGCTGAGCTCAAGCTGAGCCAAAAGCCGGCCGGTGCTGTTAAAGACAAGCTGAAATGAGACCTCACCGGAACCGGCAGGAGGGCGGTAAATCGCCACTGCTTCTTCGACTGCTTCCCTGATTCCGGCAGCACAATATATAACCAGTTGATCGGCTGTTTGTTCCTCTCCGTCAGATTCTGAAAGTGAGTTGGCATCGCTGCCGCTGCAACCTGAGAGGCCTAACAGGAGAAGCAGGATGAAAAAATTAAAGCTGTAGTAGAATATCCGGGAATTCTTCTTTGCGGTAACATTATAACGCAAGCTCATTTAACACCCACCTTTACCGAATGAACAATTGGGGAAAACGCATTCGGCACAACGTCTGCAAAGACCACCGTGACCAAGAGCAGCAATATCATCGGCGCTTACTCTTTGACCGGCCAGCAGACGGGGTAGAATTATGTCGAGAACCGTATTTTGATAGTACATTGCACAGGCAGGCAAACCGATTACTGGTATACTATTATTGTAAGCGAGGAGAAACATTGCGCCCGGTAGTGCAGGCGCTCCGTATTTGACTATTTCTGCTCCGGTTAATTTGATCCCCGTTGGCGTAACATCATCAGGGTCAACAGACATACCTCCGGTAACGATAATTAAGTCGCACCCTTCAGCTTGCAGCTGTTCTATTCCTATTCTAATTAACTCTGCATCGTCGGTGCAGTAGCGGACCAGAGGTTTTTCGAGGTTATAGCGGGCAGTTTTTTCAGCCAGAACCGGAGCAAAACCGTCCTTGATTCGTCCTTCAAATACTTCACGACCGGTGATCAGACCGCCAATACGGCAGCGCTGGTAGGGTAATACGGTAGCTAAGGGTCCGTCTTCACGACAAATATCTTCAATTTCTTTAATGGTTTTTTCATTAACAACCAAGGGAACTACCTTAGCGCCAACAACTTTTTCTCCTTTTTCTACCGGAGAATTGTTATGTAAAGTGGCAACAACAACATCTGTCACCCGGTTAATTCGATGCAGTCTGGAGGCATCAATTCTAAGCAAGCCGGCCTGGTCAGCGATCAAATCCATCCGTCCCTCAGAAGGGCCGCTTAACTGTAAACCTGAACCAGTCAGAGCCCGGGCAATTCTTTCTCCGGCTTCATCTTCGTGCAAATCACCCTGTTCTAATTCGATCACGTAAATATGATTCTTCCCCAGATCGAGCAAAGAATTTACATCGGCCCCGGTTATCCGGTGGCCTTTCTTAAATAAAGCACCCTTGAAATTCCCTTTTTCGATTTTGGTAATATCGTGGCTTAACAAATGGCCAACGGCTTCTTCTGTTTTTAATTGCTGCAATTTCATCAGGATATCCTCTTCTTTCACACCTATTCATCAAGCGTTATACTTGGTGTAGTATAACGCTCATCTTATTATAAAGATTAATTATCAGCCCTGTCAACATTATTAAAGAATTTAAATGATAACATTATATAAATCAATTGATTACTAATATTAATAAATCTTGCCAGTGATCACTGGCAGGATTATAATAGACATGCCACCAGAAAAAGGCAGATACTGACTATTAATGGCAAAGCAGATCTGATCGGCGGGAGGAGTAAGCAAAAATGGAGCAAACGGAGTGGTACATTTACCGACAGGGCAAGCAGGAAGGACCTTTCAAGCAGGAACAGTTTGTGGCCATGGTTGAGAGCGGCTCAGTTGACAATGACGATTACGTTTGGAATGCCCGCATGACTGACTGGGTAACTCTGGAAGGGATTCGGAGTGTTCTGAATATCAACCAGGCCAATCCAGAAAAAGCAAGCGGGGAAAAGGAAACGGTGAAAGAGCAGCTGATATCTGAAATTATTAATTTTAGCGATCAGGGGCCTTTCAGGATCAGCAGGAGTGACGAGACAGACCTGGAGATTACCAATGAAGTAACTGACAGCAGTTGGTTTAGCGGTAATAAAAAAGTGGTTTACAACGCCCAAATATTGTTTGCTGAAGATGAAAGAACTGCCTATTTCTGGGAGATGCTCAAAGAAAGTTCCTCTGGCATTTCATTCCAAATAGGTGTACAAAAGCGAATGGTTAAGGGTGTAGAGCTTTTTCAGAAGATCAAAGAAAGAGGTTTTGCTCCTGATGGAGAATTAGTTTATGATTACCAGTTTGATTACAGCAGTTTACGAGAAGCGGTCAGGAAAATTGTTCAAAGCAAAGGCTGGAAATTTAAAGTGGTTTTGATCAAGGGTAAAGCCGGATACCGTTAGCGGGTTTACCAGGTTGGGGCTATAAACAGGCCTTCCGAAAGGAGGGCTTTATTTTTTTGTTCCTGGCATCCGGGCAGGAATACCGATAAATAACGCGAATTGTTTAAAATTAGCTGTTCATATCAAGTTAAATCAGATAATTACCGGATTTATTGAGCAGGTACAAAAAAATAATATTTAAGGGGCAGAATAGATGACAAACTGGGTCTATGAAAAGCCGGACAATCTTGTTGACTGGTGGCTGGAAAGTGAGAAAAAATTTGGCGATAACGTTCTTTTCCATGTCCACGATGGACAGGGTGCTTTGCAGCCAATCACTTACCGGGAGATTGGAGAAAGAATTAGCCGGGTTCGCGCCGGCCTGGCGGTTCTTGGGGTAGATGAAGGTGATGCGGTGGGCATTATTTCGCCAAACTGTCCGGAATGGGCTGTAGCATCTTATGCCGCCTACGGGCGCAAGGCTCGATTTATCCCGATGTATGAAAAAGAGCTGTTCCAGACCTGGAAATACATTATTAAAGATAGCGCAATCAAGGTTTTATTTGTTTGTAACGAGGAAATCTACAGGCAGGTAGTAGGTTTAAAAGATG
>CAZCHW010000129.1:0-6050 GCA_964498375.1 uncultured Syntrophomonadaceae bacterium
AAGTAAAAGCCTGGACAATTAAAGAAGGAACCATTGCCAGGAAAGCTGCCGGTAAAATACACAGTGATATTGAACGGGGTTTTATCAGGGCCGAGGTTTTCCACTACAACGATCTTGAAAATTTCGGCACCAGTTCAAAGGTTCGTGATGCCGGACTGTTCAGGCTTGAAGGCAAAGATTACCCGGTCACCGATGGTGATGTAATCAGTTTCCGGTTTAATGTTTGATTAAAATTTATCTACAGTAATTGTGCCATCGCCACGCACATTCTTCCTGCTGTCAACATCTTTAAAATATCGCCCTGCAAGCCGGTCGGCAAAAAGGCGAGGTCCCTGCCGGTCGGCTTTTTTTATTAGCTCTGCCAACCCGGGTTTATTCCTTCTGTTCCTTCCAGTTCCCGGCCAGTAACGGCAAAAAACAGGGTACTCGGAAGCGGCATTCGCATTAACCCCAATTGAACCAACTGCTGCTTTAAAACCGGCCGAAAGCAGATCACCGGAATGGCTGTCGCCATAGCAGGAAGTATTATAAACTATGCGCAGACAATCCTTTAATGCTGCTTTCCTGATCGCCAGGCTCAAACGCCTGGTCATCACCTGCCGATCGTAAAAATAGACCGACCCTGGCTTGCCGTGAAGTTGCAGAAAAAGGTCGACAGCCCTGATACGCCTGTCGTTTGACAACTGCCCAATTGTCTCCAGAAAAGCCTGATAAGTAGCCGACCGATCTTTTAATACAACAATTTGCCGGTAATGCGGAGCAAGAAACTTTTTCGCGATTAGAACTCCCGCTGACTCGATAAAACGGTATAACCGACGGAATTTCCTGTTACCCTGTTTAGATAAACTATTGACAATCAACAAGGCTCGCTGTTCAGCAGATCCAGTTTTTTTCATTTATCGGAGCACCTCCAATAAACCCTCTGGCAGCCGGCCGCTAGTGCACCTCACACCGGATAAATTATCCCTTAACTTAAAATGAAATCACCTTTTCATGGTGAATCGGTTTCGGATAAATATAGCCGGGTTGCGGCGGCATTGAATTATAAACCCTTTTAATGTCTACCAGCCCGTGTTTAATCAGCCCGCCGCCGGGGCGATACGTTCCTTTCACCAGAACCGACTCCATCTTCAGGTTAACAAAAAAGACCGCTACCGGAGCGCTGTCCGGTATAGCTTCAAGCTCCTGCCGGTATGGTGAGAGACTAAAAGCAATCCTGTCCCTGCCGGCATTAGCAGCCTGGATCAACGGTATTATTAAGGGGTAACCGCTGCTGTTCACCCAGGCAATAAACTTTAAGCCATCCAGCTGTTTAAACATTTCGCTGCTCAAGTCGTTCAGAGCGCCATTCACACTCTTGCTCACAAAAGGTCTGACAAGCCTGGTTTTCAGTGCTCCACTGATAATCTGACCTTTGCTCAACTGCTCTTTTGCGGAAATATCAATCAAACGAAAATAATGGACCAGCCCGATGCCGAAATATGAATTATAGCGGAACAGTGGTCGCTGGTTATACATGTCAAAATCAGGACCACTATCCGCACTTCGCTCGTATTCAAGCAAACCCCGCCAAAGTTCCATTTCCGGGGTAAGGATCAGAAAACCAGTTTTAGCTCTTTTTAAAATATTTTTTTTACTCAATCCGGCGCAAAACTGACCGGCTATAAATTGTCTTTCACCTTTAGGCTGAATTGATGTGATAAACGAAATATGCGGGTAACAGTCATTGTCGATTGTAGCTAAAAGCCCTATTTTACTGTCAGCGCTCATTTTTTCCCTGTCTGTTTCATTGATCATTATTATCACCACTTTCCATAATCTGTTCAGCCGCAGCCCGGCCACTCCATTGTACTGTTGTTCTAAAGTCGGCCAGTCTGCTCTGGCCAATACTTGTCAGCTCATCTATTTCCTGCCTGGACATCAGCGGAATACCCTTGTACGGCCATTGCCAGCCAAGCATCTCATATTTATGCTCACACAAATTATTAAAGGCGCATAATTCCCACTTTTCAACCTGGTTACCCAGATGTTCTGCGATAAAAGAACCGATACTTTCTACGTTATCTCCGTTAGCTGTGGCTCCCGGAATAAGTGGAGTCCTGATCCATAAACGCTTCAGGTCATTTTTAAAACGTGAGGCGATAGATACCAGGTTATGCAATATTAACCGGTTATCGCTTCCAGTAAATCGCCGATGGGTTGCACTGTCAATACACTTCAAATCATAGAGCAACAAATCTGTATGCTCCAGGCTTTCTAAGAGATATTGAAGGGGAATCAGCCCTGCTGTGTCCAAAGCTGTTCCCAAACCTTCTTCTTTCAAATTACTGAGGAGCCACAGAGCAGCATCATGTTGAAGAAGCGGCTCTCCGCCAGAAAGAGTTATTCCTCCTTCCTGGCCAAAGTAGGCTTTATCTTTCAATAAATCCTGAAGAAGCCGGTTACATTCATAAACAAGCCCACGTTTGTTAATGGCTCCGGAAGGACAGCAATCAGAACATGAAAAGCAGCGGTTACAGAGATTGCGATCAATAAAGATACCCTCTTCAAGGTGCTGCAGCGCTCCCGATGGACAAATAGTTCGACAGCTTCCGCAACCAATACAGCGAACTTTTTCCCACTGCACCAGTGGTTTGGCGTCTATGCTGTCAGGGTTATGACACCATCTGCACTTCAGATTACATCCCTTTAAAAAAACCGTAGTCCGCAACCCGGGCCCATCTTCAGTAGACATTCTTTGAATGTCAAGGACAGTAACATCTGGGACTATAGACATCGGTGGCTTTCCCTGGCAATTATTTCATCCTGTAATTCTCGTCCAATCCCGGTAAAATAGGCGTTATACCCAGTGACCCGGACCAACAGGTTGCGATATTTTTTTGGGTTGGCCTGGGCGTCGCGCAACATATCGGCATCAATGACATTAATCTGCAAAGCGGTGCCTCCGTTCTCTGTATAACCTCTCAGGAAAGCTTTTAATTTATCCCTGCTTTCCGGACCGCTGATGATTGCCGGATTCAGGGTTATAGTATGCGACGCCCCGTTAGGCAAATAATTCAGGTAGGTCTGGTAATCTCCCTGTTCAGGATCATGTCCGCCCAGTGCTTTACCCACTGAGTTGGCATTTGCAGTGGGCCCGTTAATATCGGCTCCGTTAACCGGACAGATCGCATTGGACAAAAACTGCCCTTTCGCCCGGCCGTCCGGGCTGGCCGGCAGTATATAACCGGAAGAGATCCAGTAATTCCAGCTTAACATACCGGGTCGATACTGCGCTTTTGTAGCCCTGGTCTGGTAACGCCAGGTTTCCCCGGCCCACAAATCCATCACTCGACGCGCCAACTGATCTGCATGGTCATCATCACGACCATACTTGGGGGCCCGGTTTATCGCCTGAGCCTGCAATTTTTCATAACCAACCCAGTTTGATCGCAGGGCAGACTTTAACTCCTGCATGGTGCATAGCTGTTGATCAAAAACCAAATAACGGATTGCCAATAGTGAATCAACGGTTGTAGCAAAGGTTACCGCTTCTATTGTAATGAACCTTAGCTCCGCTCCCCCCTGGGTTATATCCAATCCGCTCTCAGCACAACCTCTTACCAGGGCTGACAGATAAGGAGTCGGAGAAAATTGCGCTCTCACTTCATCCATGTCATTGTATAAATCGACCATCTTTTTGATGATATATTTAAGCTGCTCTTCAAATGCCTGGTAAAACTGTTCAAAATCGGCAAAACTTTCAGCCACCCCGGTGCCAGGAGCATCGTGAAGAGCCGGGTACGGTTTACCCCAGAGCTGGTCACAATAACGCTGCATTTCCTGGCCGTTGTTCAACGCCAGTTCCACTGCTTTATACAAATTCAGGTTGCAGTCTACCGTAGCAGAGCGATCGTTGCCGCACATAGTATTTTCCAGACAGCCAACTGAAGCGTAATCATGAACGTTATCCAGGTTAATCTGCTCATCGCAACCTGCCATTCTGGCCTGACGGAGCAGGCCTGCCATCGATCTTTCGTCAAAATTTAGCAGGAACGGAGCTCCCTGGCAACCGGAGATCATCGCCGTAATTTTATCCAGTAATTCGTCCGGACTGTTGCGATGCAGGCGTACATTTGGTTTTGGTTCAAGTATCGGGTTCATTTCATCAATTACTTCCAGCAAAACATAGGTCAGCTCATTAGTCAGATCTAAGCCATCTTTGCCCATTCCGGAAAGGTTGAATAACTGTCCATATCCGGCAGTGATCCCCTGGTTACTTCCAGTGCGGATCATCGCATCATAAGCGGTATTACAGTGAATCCAGAAGCACTTTAAAATATCTTTACCAAATTCTATTTCCATTCCTTCCGCCATTGACATCTTCCAATAAGGATAAAGATATTGATCGAGCCGGCCAAATGATACTCCCGGTCCGGGGTAGTTTTCATCAGCCATCACCAGCATATGAGTAAACCAGAGAGATTGCACAGCCTGCCAGAAATTTTCTGCAGGCAACCATGGAACTACAGCAAGGTTTTCAGCCATCTGGAGTAGTTCTGACTTTCTTTCCAGGTCAGCTTCCTCCTTCGCCAGCCTCAAGCATTCTTCCCTGTACGCCGCAGCCAGTTCTTTCGGGATCAGGCACGCTTCCTGCATTGCTCGCAGGTTAGCTCCCTTGCTGCCACTTTTTTCACTTTCGGTAAGCTTATTATAAAGGGAGCGGTAATATTCATGTAAACCACTGAAGCCAATACGTAAAATACGCGGGTAATCGGGAATCAAATGACCTGAAGTGGGGCCGCAGTTACCAAGCCCTTTATCCTTGAATTCGAACAGTCTCTGGCGCAAACCCTTTTTGCCTGACACCATGCGGTGCCGTTTTTTTGCTTCGCCAGGCTTCCAACACTTGGAGCACACTACATTAAAACGGGCACCGGCCAGTAAGTCTCCCGGTAATATTTCCCGGGGGACCCCCTCTGTTATTGCTTTACGGGTAAAGTATGCTTTTCGTTCAGGAAGGCTTCGATCATAAAAATCGTCAGGAAGGTCAAGTATTACAGCGTTTTGAGCAAATGTTTTATTAAAGGTGTTAAAAAAGGTATATACTTCGGGGACAATGTAGAAATTCATTTCCTCAAACAGGCAATCATTCTTTGCCCCGCTGCTAAAGGCAAGAAATTCGTTGTTCCAGTTTCGTTCATTACCCTTAAAATAATAATCGTATAGCCACTTGATTCGATCGGAAAGATTATAGGGTTCCTTGATTGTCCCCACCTGGGAACCTCCTTTCAACGATGACCACCGATACCGGTTACCTGGCTTTGCCGAATTCATTTCGACTTTTTACTATATTTCCATGGCGCTCTTCATTTTTCCTGCCGGAGCAGGCTTGAAACCAAACTGTTTATAAGCTAAAATATTATGGTTAATGAAAGGCAATTCGAACATAACATCAGTAAAAAGATTTACATTTATCATATCTTTCAGCAGGTGATAACAATGCAGGCAAACTTTAATTTGACTCACAGAATTGAAGCGGCAGCAAGCGGCAGTAATTCCATTTATTTTGTCGGATCGGCTGCCGGCCTCGAAGAACCTCTGCAAATAAGCTGGCAGAACCTCCACCGGGAAGCGCTTAAATTTGCCGCTTTGTTGCAGCAAAAAGGCTTTAAACCTGGTGATCACGGTGCCCTGCTTGGCTTGACCAGCCGTTACCTGGTTACAGCTATACAGGGCATCTGGCTTGCCGGAGGATGTGTCATTGTTTTACCCATTCCAATGCGAATGGGTTCAATTGGCGAATTCATCAACCAAACCAGGGCCCACATATCTTCGGGGGATGCCCGCATGGTTTTAATTGATCAAGGGATGGCTTCATTTTATGAACCCAGGGAAAGCGATCCTCCCCTGTACGTCCTGCAGGATATCTTTACCGCCTCACAAAAACTCGAACTTTCAGATTTCCAGGCAGTTAATGAAGACCCTGACCGCCTGGCCATATTACAATTCACCTCCGGGAGCACATCAGCTCCCAAAGGGGTTATGTTGCCACACCAATCTATCTGCGC
>CAZCHW010000130.1:0-6035 GCA_964498375.1 uncultured Syntrophomonadaceae bacterium
CCTCAATCTGGTCTTTAATCGATCGAGGCCCTGATCTTCCGGCCTTTTTAAAAGCGGTAACAGTAACTGCATCTAGCGGTTTTTTTCTGTACTGGTTTTTTTCACCTTCCCGCGGCACTGAACTAAGCATTGTTGAAAATTTTACACTCGTAGCCCTGGCCTGGGTTATTGCCGGTTTGTTTGGGGCGCTTCCTTACTTTTTTTTCGGGCTTTTTGAAGGGTCCTTTATTGATGCCTTTTTTGAGGCCGTATCTGGAATAACGACTACTGGAGCTACCCTGATCAGCGATATTGAAACTTTGCCGCGTGGACTACTGTTTTGGCGTTCCGTTACGCAGTGGCTCGGGGGGATGGGCATTATTGTCCTCTTTTTAGCCATACTCCCAAAATTTGGTTTTCGTAGTATGACAATGTTTAAAGCTGAAATTCCTGGTCCGGTTGCTGAACGAGTTGTTCCCCGGGTGGTTGAAACAGCCCGCCGGCTCTGGTTAATTTACCTGGCTTTTACTGCTTCGCAAACCATCCTGCTGCTATTTTGTGGAATCAGCCTTTATGATGCCCTAGCCCATGCCCTGACCACGATGCCTACCGGGGGATTTTCTACCTATAATGCCAGTATAGCTGCTTTAAACAACCCATTGGCCGAAATAGTGATTATCATTTTCATGTTTTTGGCCGGGGTAAACTTTGTTTTATATTTCAGGTTAATCCGGGGCGATTTTAAAATTATTAAAAACCCGGAACTTCAATTCTACACTGCTGTAGTAGGAACAGCAATTATTCTGGTTACCTATAATACCTTTGATCATTTTGGCGGCAACCTGGTTTTGGCCCTCAGGCACAGTGCATTTCAGGTAGTGTCGATCATCACCACTACCGGTTTTGCAACCGCTGATTTTGATGCCTGGCCTCATTTCTCCCGGTTGCTTCTGCTACTGTTGATGTTTATCGGTGCCTGTGGCGGTTCTACTGGCGGATCGATCAAGCAAGCTCGCTGGATGCTGATGATAAAGTATTCATTCCGCGAACTCTATCGTATGGTGCATCCTTCAGCTATCTCTTCAGTAAAATTGGGCGATCAGCATATCGGGGAAGATGTTCTGCGGCCGGTTATGGGTTTTGGCATAATCTACTTCATGCTTACTGCAATAGCTGCTCTGCTTCTAAGCCTGCTCGGCCTGGATGTGACAACTGCAGTCTCTGCTGTTGCAGCAACGATCGGTAATGTCGGGCCTGGACTCGGCATGGTCGGGCCAACCTACACATACCAGGTGGTCCCTCCGCCAGGCAGGTTATTGCTTTCTTTGATGATGATCGTCGGCAGGTTGGAAATTTTTACGGTTCTGGTAATCTTTTTGCCTGAGTCAAGATTAATCTGGAAAAAAGTATTCAGGAGACCGCGCTGACATGGCTACTTATACCAGAGCTGTTAAACAGGTTGAAGATAATCATTTTTCACCTCTCTATCTGCTACATGGTGAAGAAAAATATTTACATGAAAGTTTTATCGCCTTGCTGGTGAATAATTTTCTCCAGAAGGACGCTGATTTCGGTCTGATAAAACTGGATGGAAACAGCGTCAACCTGGAAGAGGTTTTTAATCAATTAGATGCAGGAGATCTTTTCAGCAGGCGCCGGATTATTGTAGTAGAAAACCCGCACTTTTTAGCCGCTTCCAGGAAGAGTGAAAAGGGAGAAGACGAGCACGCTGCCAGGCAACCTTCGGAAACAGATCTAGCTGCCCAGGAATTATTGGCTGCTTTTCTGGACAACCTGAACCGCCGACAGCCGGAGAAAATTATTGTCCTTTCAGCAGGCAAAGTTGACCGGCGCAAGAAAATATATAAACTGATTGACCAAAAGGCCGCTGTGGTTGAGTGTCTGCCTCTAAAAGGTGAAGAATTAGCACGATGGATCAGGCAAAAAACGCAGGAGCTGGGAAAATCAATTAATAGAGACGCCGTGGAAAGATTATTATTGGCCGGTGACCATAATTTGCATTACCTTGCTACCGAACTGAGTAAATATAGTGCATATCTTGGTCAGGAAGAAGATAGCGTCACTGCCGAGGTAGTTGACCGGCTTTTTTCCGGCGACCTGCAGGGTGATGTTTTCAAACTGGCTGATGCCCTGGCTGAAAAGAAATTCTCCCGGGCTGAAAAATTACTGCAACTTCTGCTCAGCCGCCGGGAAAAACCGCTCTTAATCTTCTTTTTACTGGTTCGGCACTACCGGCTCCTCTTGCAGGCCAGAGGCCTCCTCGATGAAGGTTTACCGGCAGCCCAGTTTGCCCGCGCTCTGGAAGTACAGCACTTCGTTGCCCGCAAGCTGCAGGAGCAGGCAGCCTTTTATACCCGCGTTGCCCTGGAGGAAGCCTTATTGATTTTTCAGCACACTGATTACCAGATTAAAACCGGTTGCTTGGAACCTGAAGCAGCGCTTTATTTGCTTTTGAGCAGAATTGACAGCTTGCAAACTGTTCTTTGATGCATTACTATTTAAGCTAACTATTCGATTGTGAGGAGCGAAGCCCATGGATATTAAACCAGGTTTAGATCGCCAGCGCTTGCTTGATGATATTTACCAGCGTGCTTTTGAACTGGAACAACGTTACTACGGGTGCGCTCAGTGTCTCGTGGCGGCCATTGAAGATTTTTTCCCATTGAATAATGCTCTTTTTAAAGCAGCTACCTCATTCTCTGGCGGGTTTGCTTCAACTATAGAAGGGCCCTGCGGTGCTTTGACCGGAGGCATAATGGTCCTCAGCCATTTTTTCGGCCGCTCGCGTGATAATTTTTCCGATATCGGTCAGTTGAGACGTCCCGGACCTCTGGTTCGCCTGTACTGGAACCAGTTTCGGGAAACATATGACGGTGACACCTGCCGGCAGGTTCAGATGTACCTTTTTGACAATGCCTACCGGTTTCTCGATAATGAGGAATATGTTTCCTACGAAGAAGCTGGCGGGCACAAGGATAAATGTCCTGCCGTGGTAGCTAAGAGTGCCGTGTGGCTTGCTGAAATGCTTCTCGACAATAATGTGCCCACAATCAGGAAAAAATAATATTTCCAGCCAGAGATTTTAAGCCGGCCCTCCTATCTGAAAGGCGGTTGCACTAATGCTCAAGCGCTCATTGGGCTTGATTTTATTAGTTTTAGTCCTTCTGGTCATGATCGCTTTTACTTATTTTAGCGATCTTTTTGCAAACGGGGTGTTTATTGCTGACTCAATTTGTTTGAAAAGATCCGGTCCGGTCAATTCAGCTCAACCAGTGTCGAAAATTGATCCGGTTATTGCTGAACTTGCAGATCAAATTACTGAAGGTTTGCAGAATGACTATGCTAAAATGGCCGCGATATATGATTGGGTGACAGTTAATATCGACTATGATTTAAAAAAGGCTGCCAATATTGCTGGCTACGGGTCTGGTGCACTTTACGCAATAGAAACAAATAGCGGAGTTTGTCATGACTATGCTGAACTAACCCGTGATTTGCTTTTGTCTGCAGGTATTGAAGCCAGGTATGTGCGGGGTGAAGTGACTGTTGAACAGGGACGGACGGAAATGCATGCCTGGAATGAAGCTGTAATTGGCGCGGATCTTTATGCCCTCGACACAACCTGGGGTTCTGGATTTACGATGAATGATCAGTCGACCTACATTAAAAAACCCCGCAGGCTCTATTTAACCTCTGTCAATGAGCTGCAGCGCCTGCACAGCGATCCCGGATACAAACAAGAGCGGGAAGAAGATTATCTGCAACAGGCGAGCGCTGCTGAGCCGCTGTTAATATTAAATTCCGCCGAAGCAGAGCTGCTTGATCAGATGAACAGTTACAGGGCAGAGCAGGGCATCACCCTGCTTGGGCCGGTTGGTGGTTTGCTTGATCTGGCCAGGGAACACGCTGGTAGATCAGCTGAAGCAATCTGTGCTGATCAGGATGTTGATCTTGATTTGCTTGGTGGTGAGCTAGCTGTGCTCGCCCCATCCATGGGGGCCCGTTCAGCAGGTATGCATATTGTAGTTAAGTGGCTTTTTCCCCTTGAATCTGAAGATACAAAGTGCAATGATATCCTGCTGGAAATGGAAAAATCGCTAGGTGATTCCCGTTACGGAGGCGTTACGGTTGCCGCCGTTCAAAAAGGTGATCTTCAGGTCTTTGTCGTTCTCTTCTTAGAGTATTATTAATTAACAAAAAGCCTCTCGGCGTCAATGCGCAGAAAGGCCTTCTAGCCAACCAGAATTATGAAAAGCCCATCAAGCTGATTAAACAGCCACGCTTTTGTTGAAAAGGCGGTTTAACCGCGACTTTTTGCGGGCAGCATTATTCTTGTGTACTACTCCCTTGGCAGCGGCTTTGTCAATTTGGCGAACAGCAGCATAAAGCTTATTTTTTGCTTCTTCCTGGTCTCCACTCTGTAAGGATTCTTCAAAACGACGAATAGATGTTTTAAGCATACTTTTAATTCGCCGGTTGCGTTTTTCGCGAACCACATTTTGCCTGGCTCTTTTTGCGGCAGATTGAATGTTTGGCAAAGTAACTGACCTCCTTCCTGTGCTTTACAACATTAAAATATTATCATCAGTCCAGCTAAAAAGCAAGGGTCATGGCTTATTTTTCTAGAGGAACAGCCTATTTCTTGACTTGTCAGACAGGAAGGAGTAAATCTTGCCTTTGTCGAAATATTGATACCAAGCTTGAATAACTACAGCGGGGGAGGAACTATGAAAATCTTAAACGCTGCAGCAATGCGTTCTGCCGACCAGCAGACAATTGAAGAATATGGTCTGTCCGGTGCAGTTTTAATGGAAACAGCGGGAATGAGGGTCAGCGGATTTATCAGCGAGCATTTAGCCGGAGCAGGCAAGATTGTTGTTCTGGCCGGCCCGGGAAATAACGGGGGTGATGGAATTGTCGTCGCCAGACAGTTACGGGCAGCAAAAAAATTGGTTTCTTTGTGGAGTACGCAAAAGCAGGGAGCGTACCGGGGAGAGGCGGCTGCTAATGAGAGTTTTTATTTAAAAAGCGGTGGAGCAATCAGGCGGTTGCTTAGCCGGGAAGACTTAGCAAAGCTTACCGAAGAGCTGGCTGAAGCTGACCTGATTGTCGATTCTCTTCTCGGAACGGGCACTAATCGAGAAATTACCGGCTTGACTGCCGATTTAATCAACGCTGTTAACGAAACAGATTGCCCGGTTCTTTCTGTAGATATTCCCTCAGGGGTAAATGCTGACAGCGGAGAAGTGATGGGAGCAGCTGTCCAGGCAGATTGGACCATTACATTTGCCTTTCCCAAAACAGGGCTGTTTCTTTTTCCCGGTGCGGGTAAAGCTGGAACGGTCTATGTTGCTGATATTTACATACCTAAGCAGACGGTGGAGGATACCAAGGTAGATCTATTAACCCCGGCAATGGTTAAAAATAGTTTACCTGATCGTCCTGCAGACGGACATAAAGGTACTATGGGGCGGGTAGCAGTGGTAGCAGGATCTCCAGGCATGACCGGGGCAGCTGTTTTGGCTGCAGAATCTGCGCTGCGAGCTGGTGCCGGTCTTGTTTATCTTGCCGCTCCCGCTTCAGCGTGTGCAGCCCTGAGAGCGAAGCTGGTTGAAGTAATTACCGTTGAATTGCCGGATAATTCGGATGGAATGATTAAACCTGAAGCAGCAGGCCAGATTATTGAGCTGAGCAGAAATTGCGACGCCCTGGCATGTGGGCCCGGTTTAATGCCCGGAGATGACACGGCTCGCCTGCTTGAAAGTTTAATTCAGCTCAGCCCCGTACCCCTGATTCTTGATGCCGGAGCCCTTGGAGCCCTTGGCTCCAGACTTGGTATTCTCAGATCGGCAAAATATTTGCCGGTAATTACACCCCACCCCGGAGAAATGGCTCGTCTGCTTGGAGTTACAACCGGGCAGGTCCAGTCGCAGCGACTGCAGGTAGCCCTTAAGCATGCCGCACTTTGGAATTGTATTATTGCACTTAAAGGCGCTAACACGATTATTGCTGATCCGCTTGGTAATGCAGTGTTT
>CAZCHW010000131.1:0-6018 GCA_964498375.1 uncultured Syntrophomonadaceae bacterium
CGTCACGCTGACAAAAGCCGGTTTATTTTTAGGCCTGCCTCTGATCACTATTACTGTATCCCGGTCAGTGGCATACCAGTCTTCATTATGTCCAAGCCAGGCCTGCCCGTTAGCGTATAAACCAACCGCTGAACAAGCTTGCTGTGGTTTCTGGTCCAAAGCCTCCTCAAGGGCATTCAGGAAAAAGAGTTCTTTAAAGGTAAGTCCTGATCCATCAGCAATTCCCTGCAGTTCTTCCACCAGATGCGGAAAGGTTTCCTTGGTTTTATCCAGATATATTTCAGGCATCCCCCAGGGTTCACCCAAACCTTCAGCTTTTAAGGAGCGGCGATAGCCGGCCAGCGCTTTTTCAAGGAGGGTGCGGGCAGCCCTGCCGACAGTAAGGCCAAGCTCATAGTTACTGCCACGTGCATCGACCACCAGCGGCTTTTTCATCGGGCACCATCCTTTTCCTCCCGCATCAGAGTGTAATGACGTTCCAAGCGTTCCTGTGCCGCTAATTTATACCCTTTGCCGTCATTAGTATCTTCAATTTTGCTATAGCCTTCTTCCTCCAGTACAATCTGGAACCGGTTCTGAAAACTGACCAGGCACTCAAAGCGACCATTACGGTCAACAGGAATTTTAGTCAACGATCCAGCACCGGCAACAGGTGGAAAACGTTTAACAGCCAGGCCGGCAGGGTCCGGCGGACAGTATCCCTGGTAGGTTACCTTTCCGCTAATAATAACCGCCTGGTCAAGCGTATAATTATTAAAGCAGTCTTCTCCCCCCTTGAGATTGACCACCCATTCACGTGACTTGTATCGCTTGTCCTGAACATGTGCAGCAGCGTATAGAAGATAACTGCCGGCAGGAACTGAAAAAGTAAATGTTCCGTCCGGAGCGGTAAATGTTTCCGACACATAAGCTTCAATTAGCGGGTCGCCAACGGGATCCGGTTCCCCCCTGAAAAGACGGATTAACCCGCCTGCTATTGCTGTACCGTCAATACTGTCAAGTAGGCGCCCGTTCAGGCGAACATCTTCCGGTGCAGCCGGTACCAGGGTAACCGGTTGGTCAGAGCTGCTGTCAATCAATTGCCCGGTCAACGGCCTGAAGTTCTGTAACAACCCGTAGAGTGGAAACTGTTCACCCAGTTGCAGCTGTGCGCCGGGCAGGCAATCGATATTGAAAGAACCTTCCGGTCCGCTCAATACAACCATTGAATTAATCAAATGGAGCTTGCTGCCTTCCCCCTGTTTCACTTCCTGCTCTTTGGCAATACCCGCAGTCACAACGCACGCCGCTGTCTCTTCAATGCCACTTATATGGCCTGAACATTTTTCTGCCAGGGCAGTATCAATCAGAAAAGTGAATCCCGCCGGCCGGGTTGCTCGTTGATCAAGTTCATTAATCAACAACAATGGCACCAACCAGTGAACCCGGTAATGATTATCACACCACTCGGCGCTAAAAGCCCATCCTTCAGTCATATCCAGCTCAAGAGGCGGTTGGAGCAAATAGGGTATTTTAAATTTACCGGCCTGTTGCAAGACATCAGTTTTATTTTCTACGTTGTTGCCGCAAAGCAAACAGTAAGTTTCTGCCACCTTAAAATCCTGCAGAGTAATTTTTTTTGGAATTTGCCCGGGCGGCAGGTCAGCTTTTAAAGTGAGAAAACCGGACATAATTGCTCGCTCACTGATATTTTCACTATCGGGAGCAATCCGGTAATAATCGCCCCAGCTGATTACATCTTCACCGTAGGGAGCAACCACTTCAATATTACGGCTGCGATAATAATACTTTGATGCTTCTGCGGCATTAACCGCAGTTTCTACTTTACGCCACCTTTGGCCGGGAATGGTAACCTGCAGCGATATTTGCTCTTTCCCCACCGTTTCAAGCTTCATCGGCAGTTTAAGATTATCTTTTATCTGTGGCTGCGGTCTGAAAGCCGGATCACCAAGCAGAACCTGCTGGTGGATAGCATTAGCGGTGCCCCAGCGGTATTTGCGGTAGGCCTCAGGTTTTTTAAGCATCAGCAAGGCTGCATAAAGACTGATAAAGTTGCGAGTTTCCCTGAGCGCCTCACCGACCGACATTCCCTTAATCAGCAGGGCTTCCATGAAAATGCTGTAAATTGAAGTGCTGTACTGTAAATCCTCAATAGTAGCACCCCCAACATAACATAGTGCGCCCTTTTCAACAAACGCCATACCGATCACCTGCCGAGAGTCAACTGCCACACCCTCCCACTGTAAACCCTCTGTTACAGAATACCAGTGCGGCACCATGGCTACCGTGGAACAAGCTGAGGTATAGGTAACCATTGGCGGCAGCTGAGGCAGATCAGCCCGGTTTAGTGTATGCCCGTGGGTATGCAGCCCCTCCGGTCCGCCATGCCCGGTGTACAGAAAGTAATCTGACCCGGCTAACGCTTCACCGACCAGGTTGTACTGGGCGTCAGTCCCTTTCAACTGTTTTAAACTATAGCCAGCCTCTTCCAGCAAAGGGACTAGTTGCGCCTCGGCCAGGGAATCGTCGCTGGCAAAAATTATTCCACTGTCGACATGTGGAGTACTGACAATCAGAACATCGTTGCCGCTGCGCTGCAGGTGTTCCATAATGTCCCTGTAGCGTCTGGTGCTGATTAGCTGCACTGAAAGCCCGGCGTTGCTGTGTTGCATCAGCCGCCCTTCAGCCAGGTCAAAAAACAGATCGTTATTAAGAATTACATGAATATCCCGGACCATTTCTTCAGTCCAGGCGGTAATGGCCTTTTTCTCTTCGTAAAAGAAAGGAATGACCGCCGGGGAAGCGAGAACAACCAGGAAGTCAGGTTTCAGGCCGATATGATTAACAGTATTATTCAGATCTTTCTCGATCAAGGCCGGATCAGGCACATCTGACCGGGCATCATAGGGAAAAACATTCCGGTAAGCGGCAAGAGTTAATAGTGAAAGGCTTAAACCTTTAACCCACAGATTCCCCAAGCAATCTCCTGTTTTTGTTTCATCCGCCAGATCAACAGAATTATACAGGACAAGATAATCGGACTGCAACCCTGCTTGCTCAAAACAATTAAGCATGGTTTTATAGCTGTCAACTACGACAAAATCGGCAGCCCCGTCAGTCCCAACAGCCTGAACCAGCTCTTGCCTGCTGCCAAACCAGTACAAAGGTACCCCGGGAGGTAAATCATCAGCTAAACCCGCCGTGCCGATAGAAATGAACCCGCAGCCCAGGCGAATAGCTCCGGCTGCCGCCTGCAGACAATGAGAGACAGAATTTACAGAGGCCAGGCAATAGCCCCTGGGAGTGCCAAATAATTTCGTCAAAGCAACCCCGTTCGCTGCTTGCTTTAAATCAAAAGAGCTGTACGACAAACCAGCCTGTTTGAGGGCAGTATTGACTTCAATCGCCCCGCTTGCATCAATCAACTGCAACGGCAACCTGCTGTTCAGAATAATCAGTGGTTCAAGCTCTTTTTCCATATGGCCCGGGTCAATAAAGATAACTTCCCTGTTCTGATTACCCAGAACGGCTACAGCCAGACTTAAGATTTCAGGTTCGATTCGATTAGGTAAAATATATACTTCCAGCACTTATACTCAGCTCACTTTTTAAATGAAATGACAGGCTCCAAAATGGTTGGGAGCAATTTCGCGATAGAGCGGCTCTTCTTCACTACAGCGAGGCTGCGCCACCGGGCAGCGGGGATGAAACCGGCAACCGCTGGGAATGTTGATCGGGTCGGGTGTCTCACCCCTAAGCAGTGTCTTCCCTGCCAGTGATATACGCTTCGGCACCGGTATAACCGATACCAGAGCTTTAGTATAGGGGTGCTGCGGCTGTTTGATAATAGCATCGGCACTGCCCAGTTCAACAATTTTTCCAAGATACATAATTGCTATACGATCGGATATCAACCAGGCCAGTGAAAGATCGTGGGTGATAAAAAGATAACTGATTCCCCGATGATCACGCAAATCGACCATTAATTTTAAAATTCCCGCCCGTATCGACAAATCCAGCATCGATACCGGCTCATCGGCAACAATAAAACCCGGTTTTAATACCAGGGCGCCGGCAATTGCCAGACGCTGTCGCTGCCCGCCGCTTAATTCGTGTGGATAGCGCATGAATAGTTCGCGGGGATTGTTCAGTCCAGCATCATTTAATGCTTCGGCCACCAGTTCCTCTTTTTCTTGCTGATCATGCACCAGCCGGTTAACCTCAAGAGGTTCAGCAACAGTAGCCAGTACTGTCTGCCGGGGATTCAGCGACTCAAAGGGGTCCTGAAAGATGATCTGTGCTTCATGACGAAAACGGCGCAGTTGGGCCCGATTAAACTGGTTAACCGGTTCACCGTTAAACCACACGGTTCCACCGGTCGGCTCTACCAGGCGTAAAATAGCTTTTCCAGTTGTAGTTTTACCACTGCCCGACTCTCCGGCTAAACATAATATTTCTCCATGATCGAGCGTAAAATCAAGCCCGTCAACAGCTCTGATCAGTGCATTTTGCCGGCTGAAAAGAGAACTGAAAAACCCGCTTCGCGCTGCAAAGTGTACTTCCAGACCATTTACTTTAAGCAGCTGATTTTTTTGGTCTGATTGATACTCTCTTTTAAGATCAGCCATTGGTTTTTGCCCTCCCCTGCAGCAAGTGACATGCAGCCCAGTGTCCGGCAGAAACACTGGCAATAAGCGGTTCGCTGGCGCTGCATAAAGATCCGGCCTCGCTGCATCGTTCATGAAACCGGCATCCCGTTGGTGGTGTAAGCAAGTTTGGTGGATTTCCGGGAATTGAAGAAGCGAGATAACGTTCGCCTTCAATATTCGGAAAAGCAGCTATCAGAGCCCGTGTATATGGATGAGCGGGATTTGAAAAAACTTTTTCGGTCGGACCGTTTTCAACAATCTGGCCGGCATACATCACCGCTACCCGGTCACAGGTTTCACCAACCACAGAAAGATCGTGGGTGATCAAGATCATCGCCATCTGTCTTTCTCTGCGCAAAGTTTCAAGTAGCTGCAGCACTTGGGCCTGAACCATTACATCCAGGGCGGTAGTCGGTTCATCGCCGATGACAATCTTCGGGTTACAGGATATTGCCATGGCAATCATAACTCTCTGACGCATCCCCCCGCTAAATTCATGGGGGTATTCCCTGACCCGGTCGGTGTCTATTTCCACCTGGTCAAAAAGTTCCGCCGTTCTCCGGCAAGCTTCTTTTTCCGACAGCTTTTCATGAATTTTTAACGCTTCAACAATCTGATCGCCTACCCGGCGCACCGGGTTAAGGGCATTCATCGCCCCCTGAAAAATAATCGCGATCTCTTTCCAGCGGATCCGGCGCAGTTCTTCTTCACTGGCTCCCGCGATATCCCTACCGTCTATTCTGACCTGCCCTGACATCACTCTGGCATTATCAGGCAGCAGTTTAATCAGCGAAAGGGCGGCAGTCGTTTTGCCCGAAGCCGATTCACCAACCAGGCCAACTGCTTCGCCACGATCGAGATGCAGTGAAATGTTTTCACAGGCCCTGACATAACCGTCTTTTAATTTGTAATATGTAGTAAGGTTTTCAACTTCAAGCAGGTTCACTGGTCACGCCTCCTCAGCTTCGGATTAAGGACTTCGTCAAGGGCATAACCGATAAAAGTAAAACTGAGCACCACCAGGACAACGCAAATTCCGGGAGGCAGCAACCACCACCAGGCTCCAAAAGAGACTGCGCCCATAGAAAAGGCAAAATGCAGCATCATTCCCCAGGTAACCTGGGTGGGATCACCCATACCGAGAAAACTAAGGGTTGTTTCTGACAGGATAGCCACTGCAGCAACCAGAACTGTATTAGCAAAAATAAGGGGAAAAACATTGGGCAGAATATGATAAAACATAATGTGAGTATCGCCACTGCCAATTGCCCTGGCCCGCTCAACATAGGGTCGCTCTTTCACAGATAGTGTTTGCGACCTGATAATACGGGCCGTGCCGGCCCAGCTGGTAATGCCGATCACAAAAATT
>CAZCHW010000132.1:0-5974 GCA_964498375.1 uncultured Syntrophomonadaceae bacterium
TTTTGCGGGATGTACAAGCAAAAAAAATTCCGGGAACGATCTCTCGACGAACTTGATCTGGAAATTAAAGCAATTGCCGGGCAGCTGCCTGATACAAGGCGCATATTCCTTGCCGACGGCAATGCCCTGACAATTAAAACGGAAAAACTTAAACAACTGCTGGATTTATTAAATCAGGCATTTCCCCGGCTTGAAAGAATATCGCTCTACGGAAACACTCAGGATCTTTTGGAAAAAAGTATTTCCGAGTTGTGCACTCTGCGGGAATTAAAGCTGAAAATGATCTACCTGGGCATTGAAAGCGGCAGTGCAACGGTTCTTAAAACAATCAGAAAAGGGGTTACTCCTGATCAGATTGCCACCGGAGCGGCAAAAGCCAGCGAAGCGAAAATTCCCCTTTCAGTAACAGTTTTGAACGGTTTGGCCGGTCTGGAAGGAACAACAACTCATGCCCGTGAGACTGCATCACTGCTTAACCGGATCGATCCGGAATACCTGGGACTGCTTAGCCTGATGATTATCCCCGGGACAGAAACAGCGCATGCCTTTCGGAATGGGCTGCTAACTGAACTGAATCCCTGGCAGCTGCTTGATGAAATCAAGGCGATGATCCAGGATTTGCGCTTAACTGAATGTATATTCCGGGCTAACCATGCCTCCAACTATTTGCCCCTGAAAGCGATTCTCTCACAGGATCAGGAAAAATTACTCGCTGCGATTGACCAGATTCTCGAGACAAAAGACCGGGGTTTATTAAAAAATGAATATATGCGCGGTTTGTAAAGGAAAAATTCGAGGCAGGTTACCTCACCGTATCTACAGAATCGGTCACCTGTCTGCTGAATGATCAGAATTAATTTATCTTCTTATCTGGCCTTTGGTTGATCAAGTTAAAAAGCCGGACGAAAAATCGCCCGGCCAAGAAGTCGAAGTTTAGTGCTGAACAATTAACCCTGCTCGCTGGAGAAAGCTTTAATTAGCGAGTAACACATTACCAGCATCACCAGCATAAAAGGAAATGCTGAGGCAATTGAAGCTGTTTGCAGTGCACCCAAACCCCCGGCGACCAGCAGAACTGCAGCGACTCCACCCAGCAGGATCCCCCAGGTAGCCTTAAGCTTGCGAGTTGGTTCCTGGCTGCCGTTCGAAGTTAGCATAGCTACAACGAAGGTTCCAGAATCGGCAGAGGTAATAAAGAATGCGGCTATAAGAATTATGGATAAAAATGAAGTAATGGCGCTAAGCGGTAGGTTACCCAAAGTGACAAAAAGCGCACTGGATATGTTTTCCATAACAGCTGCTGTTATACCTGCTTGTCCGATAATGTCCAGATTTAGTGCAGTGCCGCCAAAAATGGCAAGCCAGATAAAACTGAAAGCAGTCGGGGCGATCAGGGCGCCGATTATAAATTCACGAATGGTTCTGCCGCGGGAAATTCGGGCGATAAACTGGCCGACAAAAGGCCCCCAGGCAATCCACCAGGCCCAGTAAAATATTGTCCATCCGTTGATCCACCCACCTTCGACAATTGGATCCGTCCAAAGACTCATATAGATCAGGTTTTGCAGGTAATCACCGATTGTGTTGGTCAGCAGGTTAATAATTTGCCTGGTCGGCCCGAATACAAGTAAGAAAACCATAATTATCAGGGCTAACCGGACAGTATTGTTAGCGATGAATTTAATGCCTTTCTCTATACCGAGAACAGCAGCGAGAGTAAAAACAGCAGTAATAACCAGGATAATCATGATATTAACAGTATTATTGTTAGGAATCCCATACAAAAGGCTTAAGCCTGTGTTGATCTGCATTGTTCCAAGGCCAAGCGAGGTACCCAGGCCGAATACAGTGGCAAAAACTGCAAGTATATCAATAGCCTGCCCAAGCGGGCCGTGAATTCTGTCGCCCAGCAGTGGGTAAAATACGGAGCTGATTAGTGCCGGCATGTTTTTGCGAAACTGAAAATAGGCCAGGGCCAGGCCAACCAGGGCAAAGACGGCCCAGGGATGCAGTCCCCAGTGGAAAAAAGTATAGCGCATAGCTATTTCGGCAGCTTCGGTAGTTCCACTATCTCCAAAAGGCGGGTTGATGTAATGGGTTATTGGCTCAGCAATACTCCAGAAAACCAGGCCAATACCCATGCCTGTAGTAAAGAGCATGGCAAACCAGGCCGGGGTACTGAATTCTGGTTTTTCGTCATCACGCCCGAGTTTGATTTTGCCGAAAGGGGAGAGGGCAATCCCAATTATAAAGACTAACACAAAGAAAACAGCGGCCAGGTAAAGCCAGCCAAAGTTCAGGGTCAGGAAATTCAGAATGCTGCCGGCAACCAGGTCAAGATTCTCCGGGAAGAGAGCGCCCCAGAAGACAAACAAAAAGGTTAGAAACAGGGAAAGATAAAGAACGGTTTGTGACTTCAAGGCGTTTTTGGTTTTGCTTGTAGAATTCATGATACACTCCTCATATTTGATCAGATTACGGCAGCTATTTTACACCCCGGTAAAAATTTATGTCAAGCTATTTCTATTTTTCGTGCAGTTAATGCTTAAAATATATTAGTGAAATTGTTTAAATGGTTTATCAGTAAGAGTAACAATGTTTCTCTCGGGTTCATAAGGGAGTGGTCAGGGCGATCAACGCCAAGCCCGATGCTGATCAAAGGAAATCACACACAGTGGAGATTAATGTTAGACTTGAAAGGCTTTCTAAAGAAGCATAATATAGAGGTATCAGTAATCTATCAAAGATTAAAGATCTATTATTAGGAGCTGATCGATTTTGCAGAGCAGGCCCAAACCGCTGAACCCGGCTCGAGTCCTTGTCCTGGGGTTTTGCGGTTTTATATTACTTGGGTCATTACTCTTATTGCTTCCAGTAATGACCTATGGTCAGGGAATTAGTTACATAGATGCCTTTTTTACAGCTACCTCGGCTGTTTGTGTGACCGGTCTGATTGTAGTCGATACAGGAACATATTTTACCCCGATTGGGCAGGGTGTAATAATGCTGTTGATTTTTTGTGGCTCGCTCGGTTTTATGACTATGGCGACCTTGACCTTTGTTTTTCTTGGTCGCAAGATTACGCTCCGTGATCGCCTGCTGGTTAAAGAAGCATTTAACCAGAATTCTGTTGGTGGTCTGGTCAGGCTGGTTTTATCTGTAGTAAGGCTGGCGCTGTTTTTTATTTTTATCGGTACTGTGGCGATGGCTTTTCGATTTGTTCCTCATTACGGCTGGTCAAGGGGTATGTTTATGTCGATATTTCATGCAGTTTCGGCATTTGGCAATGCCGGTTTTGATCTTTTCGGTGATTTTGTCAGCCTAACTAATAACCCGACAGATTACCTGGTTAACGGAACGATCTTGGTTTTATTTGTTATCGGGGGGTTGGGCTTCACAGTGATTCTTGAGTTGGTCAGGAAAGTCAGGTTTCGTGAACGGATTTCCCTGCATACCCGTCTTGCTCTCCTGGTAACGGCGGTATTACTGATTGGCGGAACATTGACTATGCTTGGCCTTGAGTATTCAAATTCTGCAACTATGGGAGAACTGACCTGGGGAGGTAAAATATTTACTGCACTTTTCACAGCAGCTACACCCCGTACAGCCGGATTCAGTGTTCTTGACACAGCCGGGATTACCTATCCCACTTTACTGATTCTATTAGCGCTGATGTTTATCGGTGCTTCTCCTGCATCGACTGGCGGAGGGATAAAAACAACTACATTCGGGGTTGTTTTTTTCACTTTAGTGAACATGATCCGCGGCAGGCAGAAACCAGTTGTATTTTCTCGGGTTTTCGCCCCCGAACAGATTATGAAGGCTGTTTCAATAATGAGTGCTGCAGTGGGATTGATTTTTCTTGCCACCTTCAGTATGACTTTTTTTGAGGATTTTGAATTCAGCGCCCTTTTATTTGAAGCCTTTTCTGCTTTCGGGACAGTTGGCTTAAGCCGGGGGATAACGCCTGATCTGTCTGTTCCAAGCAAGATTACGATAATATTAACCATGTTCGGCGGCCGGGTAGGGCCACTGACCTTACTGATTGCCCTGACCCGGCAGCAAAAATCAGACGTTTTGCAATACCCGGAAGAACATATTTTAATTGGGTAGTTCATTTCTGCCTCAATAAACAGGGAAGCAGCTGCCCTTTTCAGGGGGAGCTGCTTCAGCAGGCGGCGATGTGTCCTGGCTCTCATTAGCTTTAATCATAACCATAATAGTAATCGTGTTGCGCCGCCTATATCCCAACCGGACTTCGACAGGAAAATACCTTCGCTATGACTGGATATAACCTGTAAAGTAGTCCGGGATTTAGATCCATATGCTGTTGTTACTAAAATCTATTGTATCTATCTACATTGGTAGGTTTGTGGCAGATCTGTTAAGGTTTAATTAAAAATAAATGATTGAGCTAAAAATTTTTCAGCTTATTACCGGTAGCTTATAATTTAATATAGGTGTTGGTGGATTATGATGAACAAAAAGCCTGAGAGAGCAAGATATTACCTCCTGCGCCATATGGTTATAGTGTTACTGCTCACTGCGGCTGCAACATCACTTTCATTTATAATTAGCTATCTCGGCTTTACCGAAGTTAATATTGTTATTGTCTACATTATTTCCGTGTTGTTGGCAGCTCATTTTACTGGGGGCTACCTCTTTGGTATCGTTGCTTCAGTAATGTCAACTTTAGCGTTTAATTTCTTTTTCACAGAGCCGATTTACACCTTGACTGTTTATGATAAGTCTTATATTTTTACATTCCTGACCATGCTGGTGGCAGCAATATTTACCTCAACTTTAACCAGTAAACTGATCTATGCCCGCGAAAGGGCAAAACAACAGAAAAAACAGGCTCATATTTTGTACCAGGTTACAAGTTCTCTTGCTAAAACAGGAGGCTCAAGGGATGTTATTCTGGAATCCATGTCCTGTCTGTCAAAACTATTTGACTGCACCGTATTTTGCCTGATTCAGCCTGAAACTGGTGATAAATCTGAAAAACTAAGTTTATTTAAGCAGGAAACAAAGATCGTTTCGACCGAGATTTCAAAAACCCAGGCAAAACAGCTAACGGAGCATTGTTATTCCAAAATGGTTGAGGTAAGAGATAAAAAGGTTTGTACATTTTGCTTACCCACTGATTTAGCTGAAAGCAGCCTTGAGGTCAGCTATTTACTCGATTCTGTCTTTGTTCAAATTATTGTAGCTCTTGAACGTGAATACCTGGCTGAAGAAAAGGAGAATGCCAAAATCGAAGCGGAACAGGAAAGATTTAAAAGTAACTTATTGAGAGCTGTTTCTCATGACTTGCGCACTCCCTTATCCAGTATAGCCGGAGCGGCTGAAATGCTGCTGCATGAACTCAAGCTTCCTGAAGAGATCAAGGTGGCCAGAGGAATATATGAAGATACCGTCTGGTTGACGCGTTTAGTTGAAAATATCTTGAATTTAACAAGGATTCAGGAAAAGAATCTAAAGATTAATACCTGCCCTGAGGCTGTTGAAGAAATTGTGGCAGAGGCGATCAGGCGGGTGCAAAAACTGATTCCATCGATGAAGATTGCTGTTACCATGCCAGAAGAATTGATATTTGTTCCCATGGACAGCAAGTTGATTATTCAGGTATTGATCAATCTTTTGGAAAATGCAGCAAAACACAGCGCGCCGGAAGGATTAATCGAGCTTACCCTTCTACCTGCCGAAAATAAAGTGTGGTTTACCGTTACTGATAGAGGGCCGGGCATTGCCCCGGCTGATCTGGAAAAAATATTTGAGATATTCTACACAGCTGAGCATAACAGAGCTGATGCCAAACGCGGTATAGGTTTGGGTCTGGCTATCAGTAAAGCAATAGTCGAAATGCACGGTGGTGAAATATATGCGTGTAATAATGAGCTTGGTGGAGCCACCTTGAGTTTTTATCTGAAACGCCGGGAGGAGTGATAAGTAATTATGGAAAATCTTTTTC
>CAZCHW010000133.1:0-5968 GCA_964498375.1 uncultured Syntrophomonadaceae bacterium
ATCCTCTGCCACTTTATCAGCAAACCCGCAGGACCTGGCCACCCGGGCATGCCTTTCCGGATCGGCTGAAGCGTTAAACTCTGTTACCACCGGAAGAAAAATTGAATTTGCAACACCATGAGCCAGATCATACATGCCTCCAACAGCCTCGGCCATGCAATGCACTGCGGCAACATCGGCATGTGAAAAAGCCAGGCCGGCTAAAACAGAACCAAACATCATCGACCACCGTGCTTGTTCGTTCCTCCCGTCTTCAAATGCCCGGGGCAAAGCGGGGCAAATTTGCTCCATCGCAGCCAGGGCAAAATGATCGGACATGGCATTGGCCTCCCGGCAGGTATAAGCTTCTATGGCGTGGACGAGAGCGTCCATTCCTGTTGAAGCAGTTAGCTGCGGCGGTAAAGAGTAAGTCGCTTCCGGATCGACCACGGCCAGGGCCGGAGCAAGCCGAATATCTTTTACCGTCATTTTGTAATGTTCCCGGCTGTCAGTAATCACAGCCGAGCGAGTAACTTCCGAACCGGTACCGGCCGATGTCGGGACAGCAACCAGGGGCGTGACTGGCCCGATAATTTTATCCTTTCCTTCATAGTCCTTGAGCAGACCTTCATGAGTATTGAGCAAAGCTATTGCTTTTGCCGCATCAATCACCGATCCTCCACCGATCGCGATAACCACGGTTGCGCCAAACTTTTTGGCCTCTACACTTCCTGCTTCACATTCATAATCTCGCGGGTTTGGACTGATCTGATCAAATAATTTAAAATGGTAAGAATAATTTCGAAGAGATTTGACTGCCCGATCAACCAGGCCGGCGGCAATGATTCCCGGATCGCTAACTACCAGGACCCGGCCGGAACCAAACTCTCCTGCAAGCAGTTGACCCACCTGTGCGAGAAGGCCGGGGCCGAATTCAATCCTGGTCGGCAAGTTAAATGTAAACATCTTTTTCACCCACTTCACCTGTCTTTCCATATTATATCTTTCCATGTTAATTGAAAGAACTATAAAGTTTAACCGGCTAATTTTTTTTAGCATAGCCGATCATGGTGAACAGGGCAAGCCTGTTGAATCCGGTCTGAACTTGTCAGTTTGAAGGTTAAATGTTAAGATTAAGCAGGAACTTAAACGGTAATATTTGTAAAATTAACCGTTTTCGAAACAATCATATACGGAGGTGTCTTTTTTGACAAAAAGAACAGAAACCATGGACGGCAACACTGCAGCAGCTTATATCGCCTATGCTTTAAGCGATGTAGCCGCTATTTATCCAATTACACCGTCCTCACCAATGGCCGAAATTTGTGATGAATGGGCTGCATACGGCCGCAAAAATATTTTCGACCAGATCCTGCGTGTCGCTACAATGCAGTCGGAAGCCGGTGCTGCAGGCGCTGTCCACGGCTCTTTGGTAAGCGGTGCCCTGACGACAACTTTTACCGCATCGCAGGGTTTGCTGCTTAAAATTCCAAACATGTACAAGATTTCCGGAGAACTTTTACCATCAGTATTTCATGTATCGGCAAGAGCCCTTTCCACCCATGCGCTATCCATCTTTGGCGACCATTCCGATATTAACGCTGCCCGTCAGACCGGATTTGCTCTGCTCGCCTCTAATTCAATCCAGGAAGTAATGGATTTGGCCCTTGTGGCCCACCTGGGCACCCTGAAAACAAGGGTTCCTTTCCTGCACTTTTTTGATGGTTTTAGAACTTCACATGAGGTGCAAAAAATTGAATTGATCGACTATGAAGACATAAAAAATGTTGTCGACTGGGATGCTATCAAGGCTTTCCGCGAGCGAGCCCTCAATCCTGAGAAACCGCACCAGCGGGGCACCGCTCAGAATCCTGATATTTACTTCCAGAACAGGGAAGCGGCCAACCAGTACTACCTCGACACCCCTGAAAAGGTAGAAGCTGTGATGAATCAGGTTTACGAACTGACCGGAAGGCGTTACAATCTTTTTGACTATCACGGGGCCCCCGATGCTGAAGCAGTCATTGTCTGCATGGGTTCAGCCTGTGAAACCATTGAAGAAACCGTCGATTATCTGAACAAAACCGGCGAGAAAGTAGGCCTAATCAAGGTCAGGCTCTACAGACCTTTTTCACGTGAACATTTCCTGGCCGCTCTGCCCGAAAGTTGTAAAAAAATTGCAGTGCTCGACCGCACAAAAGAACCAGGTGCACTTGGCGAACCACTCTACCAGGATATCTGCACCGCCTTTATGGAAGTCCAGCGCACCCCGATGATCATCGGCGGCCGCTACGGTCTTGGATCAAAAGAATTTAACCCCTGCATGGCTAAAGCGGTTTTCGATAATCTACAGGCAGCTGAACCGAAAAATCACTTTACCGTAGGGATTACCGATGATGTTACCCAAACCTCACTGTCAACCCCCGCCTGCCTGCACACTTCGCCGGAAGGAACATACCGCGCAAAATTCTATGGTCTTGGTTCCGACGGTACTGTAGGAGCAAACAAAAATAGCATCATTATAATCGGGAATAATACTGACCAGTATGCCCAGGGTTACTTTGTCTACGATTCGAAAAAGTCGGGCGGCATTACTGTATCACACCTGCGCTTCGGGCCAAACCCGATCAAGTCAACCTACCAGATCGATCAACCCGACTTTGTCGCTTGCCACAACCCCTCTTTTGTCACCCGCTATGATATCCTCGAAGGTATCAGGGATGAGGGGGTCTTTCTGCTTAATTCAGACTGGACCTTAGAACAAATGGACGAACAGCTTCCGGCTGAAATGAAACAGACAATTGCCCGTAAGAAACTAAAATTCTATAATATCGATGCTTTTAAAATCGCCGGCGCAATCGGCCTGGGTGGCAGAATTAACGTGATCATGCAGGCTGCTTTCTTTAAACTGGCCGAAGTAATTGATGCCGATCTGGCCTTTAAAGAAATCGAAAAGATGATCCATAAGTCTTACGGTAAAAAAGGTGCCGAGATAGTCGAAAAGAATATTGCAGCTATCCATAAAGGGGTGGAAGCTCTAGTAGAGGTTAAATACCCGGAAAGCTGGATGGAAGCAACCACCGGAGCCAGCCATGTTCCGGAAGAGGCGCCACAGTATGTATGTGAAACCATCTACCCCATGTCAGCACTAAAAGGTGACGATCTTCCGGTTAGCGCTTTCAATGCAGACGGCACCGTACCTACAGGAACAACCCGTTACGAAAAACGGGGGATTGCCATCTCAGTTCCGGTTTGGGTTTCAGAAAACTGCATTCAGTGTAACCAGTGCTCCTTTGTCTGTCCCCATGCGGCAATCAGACCATACCTGGCCAAAGAGGAAGACCTTGACAACGCGCCGGAAGGTTTTGTCACTATTGAGGGCAGCGGAAAAGATATTAAGGGGCTGCGCTACAGAATCCAGGTTTCCCCGCTTGACTGTACTGGCTGCGGCAACTGCGCCGATATCTGCCCGGCCAAAGAAAAAGCGCTGGTTATGAAACATCTCGAAGATGTTAAGGAGAATGAGGATGCATGTTACCGTTATGCAGAAAACCTGCCGGAGTTACCCCTTGATATCTCCCCGGCTACAGTTCGGGGCAGTCAGTACCGCAAACCTCTCTTCGAATTTTCAGGTGCCTGTGCCGGCTGTGGAGAAACTCCTTATATCAAGGTAATCACCCAGCTTTTCGGAAGCAGGATGGTTATTGCCAATGCCACCGGCTGTTCCTCGATTTACGGCGGCAACGCCCCTACAGTGCCTTACACTATTGACAGCAGGGGCCGGGGACCAGCCTGGGCCAGCTCCCTCTTTGAAGACAACGCTGAGTTCGGCTACGGTTACTCTTTAGCGATTAGCCAGCGCCGGGCCAGATTAATAAACCAGGTGGAAGAACTGCTCGGCACCGGGATCTCTGCATCTTTAATAGATGCCCTGGAGGCCTGGAAAGCAGTAAAAGATGATGGTGAGGCCTCTCAAAAAGCAGCTGACCAGGCCAGGGAGTTGCTTGAACAGGAAAAAGCACAGCCGGAAAACGCCGCACTGCTAAACGAAATTAAAGAGAACGCCGATCTTCTGACCAAGCGGTCAATCTGGATCTTTGGCGGCGATGGCTGGGCTTATGACATTGGCTACGGTGGGCTGGATCATGTAATTGCTAGTGGGGCTGATGTTAACATCCTCGTCCTCGATACAGAAGTATATTCCAACACCGGCGGTCAGTCCTCCAAATCAACGCCTACCGGAGCAATCGCAAAGTTTGCCGCCGCAGGAAAAGAGATGCGCAAAAAAGATCTGGGTTTAATGGCCGTAACCTACGGTTACGTCTACGTTGCTATGGTTGCCATGGGAGCGAATAAAAATCAGCTGATGAAAGCCTTTGTCGAAGCAGAAGCATACCCCGGCCCTTCGCTGATTATTGCTTACTCACCCTGTATTGCTCATGGAATCAATATGGGCAAAAGCCAGAACGAGGAAAAACTGGCGGTAGAGTCTGGCTATTGGCCTCTGTACCGGTATAATCCACTGCTGGCCCAGGAAGGGAAAAACCCCTTTGTCCTCGATTCAAAGGATCCTAAAGAGGAGCTGCGCACCTTCATGATGAACGAAGTCAGGTTCCGCGCTCTGACCAAGGAATTTCCGGAGCGAGCCGACCAGCTATTCGAAAAGGCTGAAACAGTAGCCCGGGAACGCCTGAAAATGTATCACCGGTTATCCGAAGCCCAGGGCAGCAGCAAACAATAAGTAGTAAGTATTAAAGGCTATCATCAAAGGTCGTTGCCACCTGCCGGCAACGACCTTTTTCTACTGTGATTATCCTTAGTCACCCGTTATCGGCACTACAAATCGACAGTTAGTTTATAGTATTGATAATATTGTGTTATAATAACCTCACTTGGATAGTCTGATGACAGGGGGAAAAGGTTCGGTAATGCTGCCATATCAAGCCAATTTCTTTTTGATCACTCTTTCAGTTATTATCATTGCATCTATCGTTGTCTATGCCGCCAGGCGAAAAAATGTTATCGGCTCAACCGAATACGCGCTGATGACATTTTTTACCTTGATATTCAATATAGCTTCTCTCGTTGAAATTACTACAAACCAGCCGTCACAGATGCTGTTCTGGCGTAATGTCGCTCAGATCGGAAATTTTCTGGCTCCGGTAGCTGCTGTTTATTTTGCCTTGACCTTTACCGGCCAGCCCATCAAGGTTAGATATTATGTCAGTGCGCTGGCCATAATTCCCCTGACTGCGCTTTTTTTCTTTTTCTCTCCCCATTATACTTACCTGGTCCGGGAAAGCATCACAGTTACTGAGACCGCCGGCTATCCTGAACTTTTCATCACCAATACAACCCTGGGCATGATCTTTATTTCTTATTGCTATATTTTAATGATCCTGGCTATCACTATTCTTCTCTGCGTTCCCATGGCCGGTAAGTTTAAGAACCAGGCCAGAATTATCGCTCTCGGGATGTTTTTAATTATCCTGCCTATCTGGCTGAAAGTTTTCGGGTTTGGGATTACCCTGAACATGAGCCTGCTCTTTATGCCCGGTTCGCTGGTCATGCTCTGGGGGTTATTTAAACAGGAACTGCTCTCGGTTTCACCAATTGCAAGAGACAAGGTTTTTGAAGAAATTCATGAAGGCATTGTGGTTACAACAAGCCATGGACAGGTGATCGATTTAAACCCGTACAGTATTAATTTTTTTAAACAACTACTGGGCATAACCGCCCTGACGGAAAGCCGTGGCAAGCAGGGCAGCCGCGATGACTTTTACCGCGCAGCAGGAGAAGTTATCTCCGGTTGTTTTCCTGAATGGCACCGATCGATTAAAGAAGGTGAAACAGCTAATGTCGAAATATCAACCGATTCAGGTCACGACAATCGCCACTATTTAATCTCAGTCTATCCTCTGCAACAAAGCGCTTTTAAAAACCCCGGTGCTGTCTCGATCCTGCGTGATATAACCAGCGAGAAAGCCGA
>CAZCHW010000134.1:0-5923 GCA_964498375.1 uncultured Syntrophomonadaceae bacterium
GTTTTTATCCTCAGAAGGATTGCTTGCTGCGCCGGATGATCTTGCATCGATTCGCGTCAAGGCTGATGAAGGCCTGGTAGAGGTCGAGCTGGTTGAAGGGGCTGGCGGTCTGGAAAAATTTTATGGCAAGAGGACGATCACTTCAGGCTGTGGGAAGGGAACAGTTTTTTTTAATGTAATTGATTCATTACGCAGCCGCCCTTTGACCGGAAAGCTGAAAATTGAAGCAGAAATACTGCTAAAAATGATGAAGGAAATGCACGCCCAGGCCGGTTTATTTAAAGAGACCGGCGGGGTTCACAGCGCCGCCCTGGCAGATGGTGACCGGCTGCTTTATTTCTATGAGGATATCGGCAGACACAATGCAGTCGATAAGATTATCGGAGCATGTTTTTTAGAGGGAATTGAGACTGAAGGCAAATATTTATTACTGACCGGGCGAATCAGCTCGGAAATTCTGCTTAAAGCGGCAAAACTAAACATCGAGCTGCTGGTTTCGCGTGCAGCACCGACCAATCTCAGTATCGAGCTGGCCGACCATCTTAATATAACCCTGGTTGGTTTTATGAGGGGGAGCAGAATGAATATTTACAGCCACCCGGAAAAAATTCTGTATTAAATACCAACTGCGCCGGCTCAGTCGCAGTCGGTAATTAGGCCGCGCAGCGTTTCTTTGTCCTTCAGCATTGCCTCGTCGAGGTAAAGTTTTCTGGCATAGACGTTAACCTGGTCGAGGTAAAAACCGGTCTGATATTCCAGTTGTTCCTTGAGCAGGCTCTGGACTTTTTTCAGCAAAACGTCAATTTTTTTATCCTTTACCTGCGAGAGATCAATAACCAGATCAATATTTAAATATACTTTACTGTTGCCGTTTTCCAGCTCAATATGCAGGATCTTCTGGACACCGTCCAAATTTATAGCCAAAAATTCAACCAGGTCGGTGATCACATGTTCTGCGATGTAAAAACGGCCCAGGGTGCTGAAAACGGGGCGAACCACTGAACGTTCAACGGGTCCCTCTTCAGTTCGGGCCGCAGGCAGGCTGAAAAAAGTGCGCAGCGGTTTAATAATGTAACCGGGAAAATCTTTTTTTATCGCAAAAGTAGGCAGGGGAATCACGTGGCGGTTTGTCTGAGATCTGATTGTCAGGGCAGTCTCAATTGATTCAGGACTGGAAACTTCTTCAATAGAAAAATAATACGAGGGCTGATCAAGCCCCAGGTTTTCGGCAATTACTTCGGTCATCCGGCGGGAAGTTCCGATAATCAGTAGTTTGCCAGGTTTGATTTCGGCCAGTTTTTCCTTAACCTGACCGGCATGATTTTCATCTTTAAAGAGAGCCCGCTTGATCGCTCCATAACGAGTGTTTTCGCGCTTTGCCGAACGACCGGCCAGTGCCTTGTTTCCCTTAATCAGCAGGCCGTCGTCGATAATGTATTCGATTTTGTATCTGCGGGCCAGGATTGGAGCCTGGTGGCTTTTCCCGGTTCCGCTGTGCCCGATCAGGGCATATATGTCCATTAAAATCACTCCACTGTTTACAATTTAAAAAGCTTGCCCCCCGGGGCAAAACTGTTTTATTATTATACCATAGATTGACACAATTCAGATCGGGAGTCAAAAATGATCATAATAACGAACAGGCCGCAACAATTGTGCGGCGAACTTACAGTAACCGGTGACAAATCAATTACACACCGGGCTTTAATTTTGGGGGCTTTGGCTGAAGGGACTACTGAAATCAGCGGCTTTCTTGATGCCGATGATTGCCGTTCCACGATTAGTTGTCTGCAGGCTCTTGGAGTTCAAATTGACGTACAAGAACAAAAATTATTGGTTAAGGGTTGTGCCGCCCGCTTTCAGAGGCCTCAAGGGCCACTTGATGCTGGAAATTCGGGCACCACGGCCAGGCTTCTATTAGGCGTTTTGGCCGGACAGCCTTTCCAGGCAACCCTGACCGGCGATAGTTCCCTTAAAAGAAGACCGATGAAAAGGGTAACTAAACCGCTTGCTCTGATGGGTGCTTCCTTCCCCGGAGAAAATACAACTCTGCCCCTCAATATTCAGGGCGGCCGCTTGAAGGCCATTGAATTTCAAGCTCCTCAGGCCAGCGCCCAGGTTAAGTCTGCTGTCTTGCTCGCTGCGCTGAATGCTGAAGGGGAAACAACTTTCGAAGAACCATACCTGAGCCGCAATCACACTGAATTAATGCTTACTGATTTCGGTGTCGATTTGCAGAGGCAGGGTAGCCGGGTTAGTCTGCGGGGGGGACAATCTCTTCAGGGCCATGCAGTTAAAGTGCCCGGAGATCTTTCAACTGCTGCATTCTATATTGTAGCTGCTGCAATTGTTCCCGGGTCGGAAGTGCTGTTGCGTGATGTTGGTGTTAACCCGACCCGCACCGGAATTATTCATGTTTTACAGTCAATGGGTGCCGATCTGAAGCTGCAGCATCGCCGCCGCTGGGGCAATGAGCCGGTAGCCGATCTGCTGATCAGGGGCGGGCGGCGTTTAAACGGCCTGGAGATCGGCGGGGAAATGATCCCTGCCTTGATTGATGAAATTCCTATTTTAGCAGTAGCTGCTTCCCTGGCTCACGGTAAAACTATGATCAGCGGGGCTGGTGAATTGCGGGTCAAGGAAACTGACCGGCTCGCTGCTGTAGCAGATCAGTTTGCCCGCCTGGGCCTGAATATTGAAGAAAAAGCGGATGGCTTAATTATTGAAGGAAATGCAAAACCGGCAGGAGCTGAGGTTGAAAGCCTGGGGGACCACCGGATTGCTATGGCCCTGGCAGTGGCCGGTCTGGCTGCGGAGGGAGATACGGTTATAAATGGCGCAGAGGCGATTAAAATTTCCTGCCCCCGCTTTATGCAGGATTTACGCAGCCTGCTTAATAGTTAGAGCCGGCCTCTGTAATTGACGCACTTTTCCGGGCATGTTAATATATGGTTGTTCTTTCCAGTTATACTCGGGCTGCAACCCTTAATTCAACCAGCAGAGGAGCTTGATCATGTTACTACCTTTAACTAATTATAGAGATTATAAAAATAAAGTTAAAACCGGTGCTCTCGAAGATTATTCCCGGGAGCTTGAGGCAGTGAAAGATATTGTTGACCGGGTGCGGAGTGAAGGGGACAAGGCTTTATTAGCCTATGCCCAACAATTTGACCGAGCGGAATTGCAGCAATTAGAGGTTACTGAAGATGAATTTGCCGCCGCACGGGAGTCTGTTGAACCTGAACTGATGGCAGCTTTGGCAGAGGCAAAAGGTAATATTGAGCGCTATCACCGGCGCCAGCTGCGCAATGATTGGTGGGAAACCGGACCAGGCTGGCTGACCGGCCAGCGGGTAATTGCTCTTGACTCGGTCGGTGCATACGTTCCCGGAGGCCGGGCTTCCTACCCCTCATCAGTATTAATGACGGTTGTTCCTGCTTTGGTGGCCGGTGTGGAAAAAGTATATGTTTGTACCCCGCCCGACAGCAAGGGAAAAATAAACCCGGTCACTCTGGCGGCAGCGAAGCTGGCCGGCGCTACGAAAGTTTTTAAAACCGGAGGAGCTCAGGCTGTTGCTGCCATGGCTTACGGGACAGAAACAATTCCGCCGGTTCGCAAGATAGTCGGGCCTGGAAATATTTATGTTACTTTGGCTAAAAAAGAAGTTTTCGGTCAGGTCGGAATTGATATGCTGGCCGGGCCCAGTGAAATTGTTATTGTAGCCGATGAAACTGCCAATCCCGCTTTTCTGGCGGCCGACCTGCTTTCTCAGGCAGAACACGATCCTCTGGCCCGGGCAATTCTGGTGACTACTTCAGAAAAACTGGTCCGGCTGGTTTCTGAACATTTGGAAGAGCAGCTGCTTACCCTGCCGCGCCGGGAAATAGCTCTTAAATCCCTTAGTGAAAGGGGCGCGGCAATTTTAGTAGCCTCTCTTGAAGAAGCCTGGCCGGTAGTCAATGACCTGGCTCCTGAGCACCTGGAACTACATTTGCCTGAAGCATGGCGTTACCTGGAACAGGTTAATTCTGCCGGCGCTATATTTGTCGGACCCTACTCGCCCGAGCCGCTTGGTGATTACTGGGCTGGTTCAAACCATGTTTTACCGACCGGGGCGGCGGCCCGTTATGCTTCACCGCTCGGCGTAGATGATTTTCTTAAAAAAGCAAGTGTTATTTATTATAATGAAGCGGCCATGGACCGGGCTGCCGGGGCGATCGCCCGCATCGCCCGGGCAGAAGGACTTGAAGCGCATGCCAGGTCGGCTTTAATCAGGAGGAAGATTGATGAATCGCCAGGCCAGGATTGAACGAAAGACCGGTGAAACCGCTGTTGTTCTACATCTTGATTTAGATGGGCAAGGCAAGGCTGATCTGGAAACGGGTTTGCCCTTTCTAGACCATATGCTGACCCTCTGGTGCCGTCACGGTTTTTTTGATCTGAATATCAGAGCCGAAGGAGATCTGCAGGTAGATCCCCACCACCTGGTTGAAGACCTTGCCATCTGTCTCGGTCGGGCTGTCCGGGAGGCCTGCGCTGATAAACAAGGTCTGGCCCGCTACGGTAATGCCACCATCCCGATGGATGAAGCCCTGGTTACTGCGGTAATCGATCTTTCCGGCCGGCCCCACCTGACTTATCAATTTGATTTACCGTCCGGGCTCGTCGGTCCGCTGGATGGTGAGCTGTTTCGTGAATTCTGGCAGGCCTTTGCCAACGAGGGCGCACTCTGCCTGCACTTGACCATGCATCATGGTTTGAACAAGCACCACATTATTGAAGCATCTTTTAAAGCAGCAGCGCGAGCCCTGAACGAAGCAACATCTATCTTGCGCGGTTTTAATGAAGTTTTGTCAACCAAGGGAAAACTGGAATGAGGTGAAGGGTATGCAGATAATCCCTGCCATTGATTTACGCCGTGGGCGATGTGTACGCCTGCGCCAGGGCGACCCCGGAAAAGAGACGGTTTACGGCGATAACCCTGTAGAAGTTGCCCGGCAGTGGGAACAGCTTGGTGCCCCGATGCTGCACCTCGTTGATCTTGATGGCGCTTTCACCGGGCTGTCGCATAATGCCGCGATAATAACGGCAATCGGTGAAGCAGTGCATATTCCACTGCAGCTTGGAGGAGGCTTGCGTTCGCGTGATACAGTTGAAAGGGCTTTTTCGGCAGGAATCAGCAGGGTAATTCTTGGCACCCTGGCTGTGGAAGAGCCGCAACTCTGCCGGGACTTAGTCGGGGAGTTTGGTGAAGCAATCCTGGTCGGGATCGATGCCCGCAATGATCGTGTCGCAGTTAAAGGCTGGACAGAGGCTTCATCGCTTGGTGTTATTGAATTGGCTGGCCGGATTGAAAAGTGGGGAGTTAAAGAGATAGTTTATACAGATATTGAACGGGACGGTACTTTAACCGGCCCTAATCTTCAAGGGCTGGAGCAGTTAATTGCCCGGACCAGCCTGCAGGTGATCATGTCAGGGGGAATTTCCTCACTTGATGACCTGGCAGCCCTGAAGCCTTACAGCGACAGGGTGCGGGGGGTAATAGTCGGCAAAGCGCTTTATGCCAACCAGTTTACCCTGCCCGATGCCCTTTCACTGTTAAAAGCTGACGGTGCTTAATTTCGAACAATTAAATGAACATCTAATCTGGAGGTTATCTTTTGAACGCAGAGAACAAAGATTTTGAACTAAAACCGCTCGCTCCGGAAGAGCTGAAATATGATCAAAAAGGTCTGATTCCGGCAGTAATCCAGGATTATAATACCGGCTCGGTTTTGATGGTCGGCTATATGAACCAGGAAGCGCTGGCAAGAACGCTGCGTGATGGTCTGGTATGTTTCTGGAGCCGCAGCCGTCAGGAATACTGGGTGAAAGGGTTAACCTCGGGTAATACCTTTGTCCTGAAATCAATCCGGGCCGACTG
>CAZCHW010000135.1:0-5902 GCA_964498375.1 uncultured Syntrophomonadaceae bacterium
AGCATTCAGTCGATATCTTGCCATTTACCGTGTCTATTTTATCGGGGCATGGTCAATTCATAAACAATTCTACAATTATGCTGCATTACCTGCAGGTTAATCATGTGAGGAGAGACTCGTAGGGTCAGGTTTTGAATTATCACTTTTCTTGTTTTCATATACTCTTGTTCAAAGTTGCATAATGAACCCTAAATACCATGCCAAAAGGACTCCATAATTAATATAATTAAGCACCGTATTGTGAAATATGGCATGCAAAGCAACCTGGGCATGAAATATTAGATATTCAAAAAAAAGAGAATATAGTTTAATAAATCTTAACTGATTAATCTTTGCTAAACTGGTTCAAAGAAAAAAGTTATAAAGGAATTCTGTCGTTCATGCAGAAATAACTAATAATTGTTGTAGACTTGTATAATGCCTTCACAGACACCTTGAAACGCACCTAGATTACATCTCAGAAAAACACTAGAAAACAAAAGGTTATAGTTGCGTTGCAACTATAATACAGGTTTGTGTTAGTTTTAAAATTTAAGGGAGGGTAAATGATGACTGATGATTTTTACACTTATCCTGACGGGTCAACTTATAAAGGGGAGCAAAAAGACGGTAAAAGGCATGGTAAGGGAACCTGGGTACGACCGGACGGCATGCGATACGAAGGAGAATGGTTAAATAACAAACCGCATGGTAAGGGCACACTAATAAACCCTGATGGCAAAAGACGTTCAGGTTTATGGGAAAATGGAAAATTTATAGCTGCAAAACCGGTAGTAGAAAGCCAGAAACTACAATCAAACGAGCCGGTTAGAGAAGTAGATACACAAGCATCAAAGCCAATCCAACAAACAGTAAAATTCAAAAAGCCTATTTGGAAGCGCTGGTGGGCCTGGGCTGCGGTTATTATCATATTTATTGCTATTGTAGTTGCAGTCAGTGGCAATAATGAAGAGCCTGTTGCTGAACCAGAAGCAGTAGTGAAAGTGCCAGAAGATGTGGCTGCAGAAGCACCAGAAGAAGCTCCAGAGACCACTGAAACAGTCCCAGAAGTAACAGACAACGCTACCTTAGGCGAAAAGAATGCATTAAGCAGTGCATTGAACTACTTAAATTTCACGGCTTTTTCTCACAGTGGGTTAGTCGAGCAATTAAAGTTTGAGGGGTTTTCACATGAAGAAGCTGTATTTGGAGTAGATAATTGCGGAGCTGATTGGAATGAGCAAGCATTGAAGAGTGCAATAAATTACTTAGACTTCACGGCTTTTTCTCATAGTGGATTAGTCAAGCAATTAGAGTTCGAGGGATTTACAAATGAACAAGCTGTGTATGGCGTAGATAATAGCGGTGCTGACTGGAATGAACAAGCAGAATTAATGGCTCAAAACTATTTAGATACCATGTCTTTTTCAAGGGATGGGTTGCTTGCTCAACTCGAATTCGAGGGTTTTACGCGTCAGCAGGCTGAGTATGGCGTGCAAGCTGTAGGATATTAAAGGTTTAAAGAGGTTGCGCACTCAAGACTTGCCTCAAAATAACATAAAAAAGTGCGGAGCTAAGGCACCGCAAATTAGGTGGATTAACTTATGCAGTTAAAATTTACTTATTGGTTTTAACTTTTTCCTCCGTAAGTTTAATCAACAGGAAATGTATTATAATACCGGCAACAAAGCCGTATGCCATGTTCATAAGGACCGAAACTGAAATTGTTAGTACAAGCGGTATCAGGTCAATCCCCCACTTTACATCCTTTACAAAACTAATCAACTCAAAACCGACCAAAAGTAACATCGCCCCAATAACAGCTTCTGGGAATTCGGTTAAGATTAAGGCAACGAAAGAGGCTAAAAAGAGTCCACAGACAAGCTCAACTAGACCGATAGAAATGTTAGCACCACCGGTTCTCGCACCGAAATAATGTTTGGCAGCCAGACCCCCTGCCCCGTGACAGATAGGCATTCCACCGATGAACGGTAGGGCCAGGTTGATAATACCAATACTCATAGCCAGCTTCTTAGGGCGAATCTCATTATTCGGCCAATAGGTTTTCATCACTGAAGCTGTTGAGATAACAGCATTGGTTGCGGTAAGCGGCACCTGGGCAAAGCCGGCCAACAGCATAACCGGCCAAATATCGTTAAAACTAAATGCTGTAAAAGTTGGCAAGGCAAATTCTGGTGACAGGCCGGTAAAAGATAACCCCTGGTAGAAAGTTACCCCGATACCAAGCAATAATATAACCAGAATACCCGGAGCAAAGCGGTTGTTTCGTAATATAACTGCCACAATCAATGCGATCAGCCCCAACGCCCACCAGGTAGAAAGCATTCTGAAAGCCTGCAGGGCCAGCATAACTCCCAGAGCTGCCTGGATGCCTCTTACCACAGATTGCGGGGTATATTTGGCAATCAGTTCAATTAAACCGCTTGAAGCAAACAGTATCCAGATTAACCCCATTGCAAAACCTGAAGCATAAACCATAGAAGGGGTCCACGCCTGGGCAATAGCCACTACGGCAAGCACCTTCATTGGTTCGATGGGAACCGGTAAGTTAAATAGCAGGCCGGTAGCTATGCTGATAATACCTATCGATATTAACAGCGCGGCCGGGTCCATACCACATACAATTATGTACCCGGCCGCAAGGGGAATGAGGGTGCCAAAGTCACCCATGGCACCGGCAAACTCTTTCAAGCTGAAAATGGGTCGGTTATAAATATTGCTCATTAAACCATCCGCCCTTCAAAAAATTGACGGGTGCTATCTTCGCTTGGTGTATTAAATATTTTTTACTACACCAAACTCAATAATTTATCTCAGGTTGATAACGATAGCCTGGTCAGCAATTCGCCTGGCCTGGCATATATCGTGAGTAACTATAATCACTAGAATCACTTTTGTCCGGGCAAGATTGGTTATCATCTCTTCGATTAATTCAATAAGTCTGAACTCTGACCTCTGCCTTTCATGGCGTTTTATGGCGCTTTAGAATGAGCAGATCGAAGTTTACACTATTAAGCCTTAATTATTCTTTGGCAATCATCACTGAACTGGCCTTAATTACCACAAAAGCCTCATCGCCTACGACTAACTGCATTTGTTTAGCCGATACGCTGGTAATACTGGAAGTAATCTTAATATCACCAAGCTCTACGGTGACTTCAGTTGATACTGGCCCTTCTTTAATGTCCACAATCTTGCCTTTCAGCTGGTTTCTTGCCGACAGTTTCATTTTTTCACCTCCCCGTTTATTGATTTGAACTCATAACAAAAAATCGCAATTTTCCGTTGGAAAATGCGATCATCGTTCGCTTACCTGATCCTTCTTTCCGCAACGGGAGGCGCGGCCGTTTCCAGCCGAACCCTATCGTCCACCTTTCATAGCATAAAGCCTGCCTTAGATACAGTGGATCGAAGGTGATACTATGTGATTGATTCCAATGTGCATTTTATAACAAAGAGCCGCTTTGGTCAAGAAAAATTCGACAGGTTCAATAATGCCCCTTAGAATTAGATAGTTCTAAATACATCTTCAATCCAACCGGTTCTTATGCGATAACCTCTTCGTTGATTTATGCGAGATAGCTCACTAAATAAACAGTCGATGACTTTACCCTGATCAAGGTCTAATTTATAAGTTAGAAACTCCATCATATTTTTTGTAAAAGCCTTTTTCCAGGGGGTAAATGGCGGAGAGTAGGTAATTGTAAAGGCGCAGAGTCTCCCGGCATCTTCTTCGCGATAACCATCTCTGCAATCTTCAAAATCTACCCCGTAAAGCTTGTCGCGGATTATAAAGTTCCGCAGATTGATATTGCTGAGCACAACCACGCGACCCAGAGTTTTTTCAGTAATGGTATAAAAGTTGTTTAACCAGCCTGCTAGTTGTTTAACTGTTTGCATGGCTGGTTCAATATGCGGCTCCTTGTATTGAAAATGTATTTTTTCCTGCCATGAAATATATTCAAGGATGGTTGGTCCGCTGACATAATCCATCAATATGCCATTGCCGATCACCTTAAAAAGGGTTGGCACTAAAACCGGACTATTTTTAAAAAGAAAAAGCATTTCTACTTCCCTGGCCAACCTGGTTCTGTGATTGTGTATTTTGTAAACAAACCGTTTATTGTTGCCAGTAAAGTCGGTTAAGTTTAGCAGGTATAACTGATTTCTTTTGCTGGCAAATCTTCCAATCACTTGACATTCAATAAAGCCATTTTCTTTCAGTAATTCCTGGCTGAACAAAGCTATCGCCTCCAATATATAATTAAATAACTAATAAAAAAACGCATTTACCCAAAGGGAAATGCGATCAGCCTTACGTTGTTTTCTGATCCTTCTTTCCGCAACGGGAGGCGCGGCCGTTTCCAGCCGAACCCTGACGTCCATTTTCCATAGTGAGCATTAGCCAACCTTAGGAACAAAGGATCGAAGGCCTTACTTATTTAATTGCTTATAATGCGAATAGTATAGCAACCTGCGGTTTAGGTCAAGTCCTGCTCAGGCTCGTAAGGTCAGGTCTAGAACTATTACTTTTCTTATCCCCCTGCAGTGGTCTGTCCATGCCGGAATTCTTAGATATCAAATCTTATATTTCAAGACCTGACCCCAACCGTTATTGTCAAGTCTGAAAGTAACAATCACATTTAAGATATTGCCCGGCAGATTAGAATATAAAAAAATATGATCACAGATTGGTTGACCCTTGACTATTGGAACGATCTGTTTTATAGTATAACTAACGTTAGATAACTTAAGTTATATATAGGAGGATTGAAGATGCCGCCAAAAAGTAAGTTTACCAGGGAAGAAATTGTGGAAGCGGCCTTCGCGATTGCTAAAGAAGAAGGGTTTTCGAAAATAACTGCCCGCAGTGTGGCCAATCGTCTCAAATCATCAGTTGCGCCAATCTACGTTAACTTTAAAACTATTGAAGAGCTAACCCAGGCAGTGGTCCAGCGGGTATTTGCCCTGTCGGAAGGGCTGTTGGCAAAGCAAAGAGGGCAAAATATTTTTGAAAATATCGGGAGAGCTAGTCTGGCCTTTGCCCGTGACTATCCGGTTTTGTTCAGGGAGCTGGTTCTAAAACCCAATCCACACATGGCGTCATATGAAGAAACTGAAAGAGTCATGGTAGATGCCTTAAAAGAAAATGAGGAGATGAAAGGCTGGACCATGGAAGAGCGCAGGAGGTTGTTGTTGAAGATGCGGATCTTTCAACTCGGTCTTTCGGCCATGGTGGCCAATGGACATGTGCCACCTTGGCTTGGTGAAAAGGAATCTGAAAAACTGTTAATGGAAACTGGAGACCAATTACTGCTGGCAGAGCAGATTAAAAGAAAGGAAGATAAATAATGGATAAAATAGTAATTATTGGCGGGGGCGTTGCCGGTTTAAGCGCAGGTATTTTCGTCCAAAAAAATGGTTTTGAAAGCACTATCCTGGAAAAGCATCATACAACAGGTGGAGAATGCACCGGCTGGGAGCGGCGGGGTTATCATATTGACGGCTGTATTCACTGGCTTGTGGGGACGAAAGAAGGAACGCCTATCCGCGAATTGTGGGATACTGTAGGGGCTCTTGATGGAGTGGGCATCTATGAACCTGAAAGTTTTATGGCTGTTGAGCATGGAGGAATTACTGTCCACTTTTACCGCGATCTTGACCGGCTAAAGTCGAGCTGGCTGGAGATATCGCCGGAGGATCAAGAAGCAATTGAAGAATTTTGTGGCGACATCCATAAACTGCATACTTTTACTTTTCCGGTCGGAAAACCGATGGATATGATGAGCCTTATTGAAAAGATTAAATATATGTTTTCCATGAAAGATGTTGGCCCCGTCATGCAAAAATACAGCAAGCTCAGCGTGCAGGACCTGGCCGCTAAGTTTAAGCATCCGGCACT
>CAZCHW010000136.1:0-5895 GCA_964498375.1 uncultured Syntrophomonadaceae bacterium
TGGTCAGTTGCCAGATTTTTTCTGATATTTTTAACATCTCCACCCAGGTCAGCTTCCGTCCGGTAATCAGCTCAAACACTTCTTCATAATGTTCAGTTTCAAAGCCAATTTCCATCGTCTGCAGCCGGCAAATACCAAGAGCATCATAAAGCGGCCGGCTATGCTGCATCGAAATTACATTATCAACTTTTCCTTCCGGTGTCGAAACACCAGGTTGGCCACTTGATCCGGCCTTGAGCAACTCACTTACATCTGCATCCGACTGGGAAATGTCAAAACCTAGCGCCCATGACCGGTTGTGATGCGCGCCAATATCTGCCGTCATGTATGAAAGCATCATTCCGGGAGCATTGCGGCATTCATACCCGGACCACTCTAATCCCTTTACCTGAATGGCAAATCTCTCTGAGCCGGCCCCAAAAACTTCTGCAGCACTTCTCACTCCTTTTGCCAGGATGTCGCCAACGCCATCACGGGCCGCGATTAACTCGAGTAAGTAAATAACATCTTCCAGGTTGCCAAAAGCAACCGGTCGACCCAGTTCTTCTTCCTTGATGATTCCCTTTTCAAAACACTCAATCGCAAATGAAGCCACAACTCCGGCAGATATAGTGTCTAACCCGAGTTGGTCGCACACATAATTGGCATAGGCTACTTCTTCAATTTCTTCAAGACAGCAACTTCCACCAAGTGTAGCAATACTTTCATATTCAGGGCCTTCAACAAAAGCGTTTCCAGCCTTTGTTTGCGTATAACCATATTTACCACAGGGAGTAGGACAGCAAAAGCAACCTTTATCGGTAATTAATAGTTTATCAACTATAGCCTGCCCATTGATTTTATTGTGAAAGTCCGCAAAGGAGGTTAAAAAATTTCGGGTTGGAAAAGCACCGATTTCATTAACCCAGTCGGTGATACTGGCCGTTCCGAAAGGTGTCCAGGTTTTAAAACCCGGTTTGCTGAAACAAACTTTATACATTTCTTCACCTTTTTTTTGCGCACCCTTTGCGTCATAGATCGGAATAGCGCCAGTGCCTCGAACAGCTATAGCCTTAAGATTCTTTGATCCCATAACTGCCGCAATACCTGTCCGTCCTGCCTGCCGCCCAAAGTCGTGTGAAATACAGGCAAAAACCACCCCGTTTTCGCCAGCAGGACCGATGGTAATAATTTGATAATCTTCTCCAAGCCGCGTTTTCAGTTCTTCCTCTGCCTTTAGCGCTCCTTTGCCTATTAAAGCTTCATCTTCAATAACATGGACCTTGTCGTCCTCGATAACCAGGGTGGAAAGTTTTTTTGCAGCGCCTTCAATAATCAGGCAATCATAACCTGCATATTTAAGTGCAGGGCCAAAATGGCCGCCCATATTGCTATCACCGTAACCGCCAGTAGCCGGGGAAAGCGTTCCGAAGTGGGTTTTTCCGCTTCCTGGTAAGAGATGGCCGCTTAAGGGACCAGTAGCGATCACAACCTGGTTCTTTTCACTGAATGGCTCGATTCCGACCGGGAGGTTATCGTAAAGCAAACGAGCTGTAAACCCCCGCCCGCCAAGATAGTCTTCCGCCAGTCCAGGCGGTGTATTATCAATGCTATAGAGTCCATTGCCTACATCAACCTTTAACATTTTACCGGCATATCCATATAACATACTGGCAGCCTCCTTAATCCCGATCGGCTTCAAGAGCCTGCCGGGGACATAATTCCACACACTTTCCGCAGCCAGTGCATTTAGCTGGATAACCTGAATCAAGGACAACCATTACGTCAAACGGGCAGCTGTCAACGCAGATCAAACACTGGGTGCATAGATCGTAATCAATGAAATACTCTCCATCTTTTTCCCTGATTGCCCCTTCGGGGCACACTTCAGCACAAACCCCGCACTGATTGCAATAGGCAATAGAATATCTGCCCGGGTCAGGAAAATGACCGAATATTTGCAATAAAGCTTTGGCCGGTTGAACCTGGCCATGATTTTCAAGAGTGCAGACAACCCTGCATACATTACACCCCGAACACAGCTTATCATGTGTTTTTAGTTTCATATTAGCCACCTTAAATATTGTTCTTTATCTTTTTAAACCACTGCCGGCTCTACAATCAGTTCACCCCTGGCAAACCGCTCTACACTTAAAATATCAATAGGCAGGGTGGTTTCCAAACCGGCTACACACTGGGCCACCAGTTCACCAATCATCGGGGAAAGCATAAACCCTTTGCCGCAACCAAGGGCAAGGTAGTACCCTTCAAGCTCGGGCACCTTACCTAAGATAGGCTGGCCGTCAGGCGAAATTCCGTAATGCCCGGCCCACTGCCTGATAATATTTACATTTTTCATAATCGGAAACTGCTCAGTAAACTTATCTGCCATTTCCATTAGAAACTGCCAGCTACATTCGTAATTTAACCCTTTTGGCTCCTGTGGATTCCCATACCCAAGCAAAAGAGACCCATTCGCAACCTGCTGACAATATGATTTGTGGAAAAAGTTCATAACCATTGGTTTAAGGAAGGGCTCCAGCGGTTCAGTAACTGTTAGTTGGTGTCTTTCGGGTTCTACAGGCAGGTCGTGACCGATCATGGAGCTGATATACTTGGCATAAGGGCCGGTTGCATTAATCACCACTTCTGTGGCAATCTCACCTCTGTCAGTAATCACTGCCGCTATTTTCCCCTTCTCCATTTTAATCCCGGTCACTTCCGTGTATGTAGCAAAGTCTACCCCGAGTCTACCCGCAGCCTGATAATAAGCATCGGTTACTTTAAATGGATTAGCCTGCCCATCCTCCATGCAGATTGTAGAAGCAACTACACGCTCGGTATTAAGTTCCGGCACGATTTCTTTAACTTCATCAATAGATAAAAACTGTACCGGAATACCCAGCTTTTCATGCAGGGTCAGGTTATTTTTAAGCATGGCAGCTTCATTTTCTGAATAAGTTACCATGAGATAGCCATTTTGCGCGAACTCCACATCGTCTTCGTATTCAAGTTCTTCATTCATCTTTTCAAAATGCTTAATACTGTAACGGGAGATCAGGCAATTCATTTCCGTCCCCCATTGCTGGCGAATGCCAGCTCCGCATCGCCCAGTAGAACCGCGGCAGATATAGCCTTTTTCAAGCAGTAAAACATCACGGTAACCGAGCCTGGCCAGATTATAGGCAGTAGAACAGCCAATTGAACCGCCGCCAATAATAATAATTTCCGCAGATTTACGCATCCTGGTCAACCTCCGTTATCGCTCCCATCCGCAAGGGTTTGGTAGGGGGGCGAAAAGTGGAGAGATCAATGTCTGAGGGAGCCGTTTTTGCTGCACCAGCCAGTTCGTTCAACAAATGTCGGCGACAGGTTTTGCCCTGGCAGGGGCCCATGCCTATTCTTGTAGCCCGCTTGATCTCTTCAAAACTACTGTAACCTTTACTGATCCAGTTTCTAATTTCTTCAACAGTTAAATCTTCGCAGCGGCAGATGATCGTTTTTTCAGACATTATTACCATCCTTCCTGGCGGTTTTGTCGAGCCTGCCTTGCCCAAAGAGGACTAAATCTTTATCGCCCGGATTTCATGGGCCAGTATTTTCGGCACTATCAGGGTTAAAACGTGAGCTCCGTTTTTCTTTGCGGAAGAACTCACTTTCTTCACTTTAACCGGGATAATAAGATCACCCTGACGATTTACTCCCTGAACGATGTCTCCAACCTTTGGCTGGGGTAAAAACTCCCAGGGCATCTTTAACAACGCTTCTTCATCTGAATAAGACTCGTCAACTACAAAGATTGCCAAACCGGGGCAGAAACCGATACAGATTCCACATCCGTTACATTTCTCAAAATCAAGCTGTGGCAGATCATTGATGTCGGCAAAAGGTAAAAAAGCGCCCCTTTTACAGGCTGTATGACAGGGGTCACAGGGAATCTTCTGAAAACATTCAACTATAACAACCGGTCCCTTGCTGCGCCTTTTTTCATCTGGCAGAATCGCATTGATCTGTTCCCTGGAAGGCACACCACTGTTTTCAAGCATTAACAGGTCACCTCCCCGACAGATGCAAGCTTGTTAAGACCAGTACGTATTTTTTGACCTGCAGGACCTGCTCTTAAAATTTCCAGCTCCCGTTGGACTACTGCCAGCTTATCGGAATAATCGGCAAGTCTGTAACCAAGCCTGGCGGCAGCACACAAGCCGGCAATCGAACCTTCTACCATTGCGGCGCTTGCCTCTTCAATACCTGCGGCATCACCGGCAACAAAAATATTATCTACTGATGTTTCCAAATCTTGATTTCGCAGGGGAACATGACCGCCAAGTTCGGGAATGTAGTGCATCCGACAACCGGCTTGAAACAGAATTTCAATTAATGGCGTCAGGCCAACTGCTATGCAAAGCACATCTACCAACAGTTCTTTTTCTGTGCCTGGAACAGGATTAAGACTGCTGTCTACTTCAGCAAATATTATACTTTCCAAACAGTCTGCGCCTTGTGCTTCCAGCACTGTATGTGAGGTATAAATAGGAATGCCCATGCGGCGCACTTTGGAAGCGTGAACATGGTAAGCACCGATTTTAGGCGCTGCCTCAATAATTGCGGGCACATCAACACCGGCTTGCAGCAACTGGTAACTGACAATTACTCCAATATTGCCAGCACCAACCATAGCCACTCTATGTCCAGGCATCACTCCGTGAACATTCATCAGTGTTTGCACAGCACCGGCGCCATAAATACCGGGTAAATCGCAGTTGGGAAACATCAGGGTATTTTCCTGCGCTCCCGCTGCAAGAATGATCGCGTCAGGTTCAACAATCACCAGCCGACCGGCGCTTTCAAGGGCAACAGTTCCTCCTTCGAAATAGCCGAGCGCTGTAGTATTATACATAACCCTGATCCGTTCCTCATTTTCCACCTGTTTTTCAAGCATAGCCGCTATCTTAAATCCTCTTTCCGAGGCGTATTGTTCTTTTGAGCCAAAGAACATGTGGGTCTGTTTAACCAGCTGTCCACCAAGGTGAGCATCTCTCTCAACCAGTGTTACCCGGGCGCCCTGGCTGGCAGCACTGAGCGCCGCTTTTAACCCTGCCGGACCACCGCCGATCACCAGCACTTCAGTTTTAGTCAAAACTCCCACCTCCAAGCTCTCCCATACCCAGCTGGCTCTCGACCACCATACCGGCGGCTAACGGTTCAACACAGGTCCGCACATTCGGTACACCATTAACGCGCATATTGCAAGAAGAACAGTTGCCAATAGCACACCAGAAACCTCTGGGCCGTTTATAATTGCGGCTGTGTGACAATACTTTAACCCCGGCAGCATGAAGTGCGGCAGCAATCGGTTCTCCGGCATAACCTTCCATTACCTGGCCATTAAAGGTAAATTCAATTTTTTGGCCTTTTTTAAAATTGAGAATCGGATGTTCTTTGATACGCATGATCACCACTCCCTGTTCTAGTCCTGCTGGTCATAACCACTGCTAAAGGTTAAAGCCCAATACCAAGAACTTCCCGGGCATACTTAATGCTTTTCAGACAGGCTTCCATCTGCTTCTGTTGAGCAACCTCAAGGAGATCATCGGCCATATCCCATTCAATTTCGAAAGTAATACGATCGGTCGGCGAGGTCTTCTTTATTGTGTTCAAAACCCTTAAACAATCTATATCTCCGTCGCCAAGGGCTACACCGTGGAACCTAATGCCATACTGGTCTCGATCAAGCTTATGATCGCAAAAATGATTTACGAAGGCATATGGCGCCAGCTTTTCAACTGCATCAAGTGGCGATTCTAAAACGGCCAGCGAGTTAACAGTATCGACACAGGCTCCAACCAGGGGATGATTTATTTTTTCAATCAGCCAGATAATTTCGTCAGCATAGGTTTCAGTGTGATTTTCCAG
>CAZCHW010000137.1:0-5800 GCA_964498375.1 uncultured Syntrophomonadaceae bacterium
TTCAATCTCGAGCACGATCGCTGGACAGGATTGCATAATCAGACTTACCTCGAAAATTTACTTGAACACGACCTCTGCCAGCTCGTTGGCGAAAACAGGGCATTGATCGGCATTAATCTAAGCCAACTGTATTCTACAAACTTAACTTACGGCATCCAATATACTCGCGATCTAACGAAAAAATTAATAGACGCGTTAGAGTCGTATTGCAACGATGATCATCTGTTGTTCAGTTTACAGGATTTTCAATTTGCCTTTTATGTTAAGAATTATAGGGAGAAAAAGGAATTGGAAGCTTTTTGTGAAGCAGTTTCTGCTACTCTCGATGATTTACTAACGATTGAAAGAATTGATGCCGGTATCGGGGTGGTTGAAATATGTGAAGGCAGTTTGAATAATAATGATGATTTATTTAAATGGCTGCTGATTGCTTCTGAGAAAGCATTAGAGTATTACAATAATTCAAGTTACTGTTTTTTTGATAGCAAGATGGAAGCAGAAATTATTCGAAACGATAATGTTAAACGGGAGCTGGCGGAAATTGTTGCCGGTGATAGGGACAGTTCTTTATATCTGCATTTCCAGCCGATCTATGATCTTGCTAATAACCGGATTTGGGGCTTCGAGGCCTTAGCCAGACTTGAAAGCTACCAATACGGGCAGGTATCTCCCTTGGAATTCATACCCATTGCTGAAGAATCAAAACTTATAATACCGATAGGTAAAGAAATTATTCTACAGGCCTTGCGCTTCATCAAAAATATGAATGATCATGGTTATAACTCACTAAATATTTCTATTAACATTTCTGTTATTCAATTATTAAAGGAAGGTTTTTGTGAAGACTTACTGCAATTAATAGAGAAAATGGATGTCAACCCTGAATATATTTGCCTGGAGATTACGGAATCAGTAATTGCAAATTCGTTTGAGGAAATAAACGTGGTCTTAAGCCGTTTAAAAAATTTGGGCATCAGAATTGCTCTGGATGATTTTGGCACAGGCTATTCTTCATTGGCCCGCGAACGTGATCTTAGCGTAGATTTTATCAAAATTGACAAAACATTTATCAATAAACTGTTAATGTACAAACCAGATGAAGCGATAACCGGAGATATTATCTCGATGGCTCACAAATTGGGGCATAGGGTCATAGCAGAAGGTGTCGAGAAGGAAAAGCAAAAAGATTACCTGATCAACAACGGATGCGATATGATCCAGGGATTTCTGCTCAGCAAACCCCTGGATCAGGATGGGGCAATAAATATTTTGAAAGAAGCTGGCTCCCAACCCTGAAGAGACTAGTATGTGACAGGATAAACTGGTGTGTTGCCCCTGCTTTGGTAGTTATAGTTTACTTGTAATAACTCTTGTTTACCTGCGTATCGCTTAATGTTCCGTTAGCCAGATGCTCTTTAATAAAAGTGCCATCTTCAATATCTTTGAATGCCTGTTTAAGTTCTTCTTTTGTGTTCATCACAATTGGGCCGCCCCACTCAATTGGTTCATTTAAAGGTTTACCAGAAAATAGCAGCAGACGCGCTTCTTCATTGCCCTCGCACCGTCAACCTTATGCTCACCTAATTAGTTGCTTGTATAGAAGGAGGTAAAATGCCTGTAAAGAATTACTTAGTGTCTGACAGTTCTTGGAACAGGGCATGTGCCAATTTTGATACCGTTGGATCTACTAGCATTTATCAATAATGTTAGAGAAAATTTGCCGGGTAAAAAAGTATTCGTAAATCAGACGGCATCTGATTGCTTTAATATTTTAGACCTGCTCTTATACTTGTGTGTAAAGGAGTGTTGGGATGGTGAATAGAGAACTGCCCAATTCGTATGCAATTGAAACAACTGGGCTGACAAAATATTATGGTCAGCAAATTACAGCTGTTGAGAACCTTAATCTGTCAGTCAAGAAAGGTGAAATTTTTTCTTTGCTTGGGCCAAATGGGGCCGGCAAAACCACGACAATCAAAATGCTCTGTTGTTTAAGTAGCCCCAGTTTCGGTAGTGCTACTATTATGGGTAAGGATGTTGTCAAGGACTCATCAGCGGTTAAAGGATTAATCAATCTGTCACCTCAGGAAACTGCTGTTGCCGGTCACTTAAGCATAATCGAAAACCTTGTATTGATGGGTAGGGTTTACGGATTAGATCGGCAGACTGCCAGAAAAAGGTCAACCAAACTGATAAAACTGATGGACTTAAGTGAGCGAACAAATGATACAGTTAAAAAGTTATCAGGCGGTTTGATGCGCCGTTTAAGTATTGCCATGGCTTTAATTTCAAATCCGCAGGTGTTGTTCCTGGATGAACCAACCCTGGGGCTCGATCCAAAATCGCGAAAAAGACTTTGGGCAATTATTCAACGCTTAAAAGGCTACAAAACAGTGCTGTTGACAACACATTATCTGGAAGAGGCTGATGCGTTATCCGACCGGTTGGCTATAATTGATCAAGGCAGGTTGATAGCTGTGGGTAGCTCAGAAGAGCTTAAACAAAGGCTCGGCAGCATGCAATCGATGACTCTGAAAACTGAAAATATGAGCAGGGCAGTTTATGAAAAGGTAAAAGCTCTCTATCCGGTTGCGACTATTTCCAGGCAGGGCCTAAAAATAGAAGCCAAAGCAATTGTGTTTGAAGATGTAGCTGAGCTTTTACGCAGTAACGGGGTTAAGATTACTTGGGTCTCGATGTATGAACCGACCCTTGATGATGTTTACCTGGATGTTGTTAAGGGAGGTCTAAAAAATGAAAATGTTTAGCCTGGCAGGCAGAAACTTAAAGGAAATATATCGGGACCCCCTGACGACAGCCCTTGGGCTGGGCACACCCGCTTTATTGCTTTTTTTATTTACTTCAATTGGACAGAACGCACCGGCTGAACTATTCCAGGTTGATATGTTAACTCCTGCGGTGATAGTATTCAGCTTCAGTTTTGTAATCATGTTTTCCGCAACTCTGCTGGTGAAAGATCGACACAGCGCCTTTTTAACCAGGCTTTTGGCCGCACCGCTCAACTCTATCGATTTTATCTTTGCTTATATATTGCCGTTTATTCCCTTTGCTATGTTGCAGATGGCAGTTTGTATGGTGATTGGCATTGTTCTGGGTTTGGCAGTTACAGGTTCAATTTTGCTTAGTATACTGGTGATGGTTCCTGTTGCGTTAACCTGTATTGGCATTGGGATGATCCTGGGCTCGCTTTTTACAGAAAACCAGGTAGCCGGAGTTGGTTCATTAATGATTATAACTGTATCTTTATTCAGCGGAGCGTGGATGGATTTAAAGATGATTGGTGGGATTTTCGAAACGGTTGGTTACGCCCTGCCCTTTGCCCATGCCATTGATGCTGCCCGGGCGATCATAAAAGGAGCCCTTTTGGCTGAAATCAAATCAGATCTTGTTTGGGTAATTTCATATATGCTTATTACAATTTTTGCCGCTATTTTAGCTTTCCGCTGGAAAACAAGACCATGAGTAAATCAATAATTCTCAGATTAAAAAAGGAAGAGGCCGTGTGCCCTTTCCGGGTTATTTGAAACAAATCGGCATACGGCAATACCGCCAAGTGAATGACCTCCAACCCATACTTCGTTTTATTGATGGTGAGTAATAATTGCATCTGCTGCATTCGTGTTAAATATAGCAGCATTAAAAGGTGCTTTAATAGTGAAAACAGTTGTGCAAACCTTAGAGGCAACCATGCCCATTTTATAGAGATAGACCTCCGGAGCTACCAACCCTCCCGGATAGAAAATAATGGGCCTGGCAGAAGGATCAGGTTCGTCAGCTTCTAAAATTAACTTCTCTTCGACTGCTTCTTCCTCTTCGGTTTCAGCGATAGCTTCCGGCTCATCGGGTTCTTCTGGTACTGGAGTCGGTGCGAAATTATCTGGTGTTTCAGGAGGTGGGGGAGGATGTGGCGTAGGATGTGGCGTAGGAGCCAAAACCCAATGCTGTGGTATGTAGCAAAAGCCAAGCCTGGGATGAGTAGTAGCGATAGTACCAGCAATATAGTGGCTGCTCTTTTAGTTATCTTATCAAGCTTGAGCGGGCTGTTCCGTCTCAGGTATATACAGTGTAGGGCGAGGGCATTGCAAAATCATATTTATTGTTGGGGGCTCCGAGGGTAAATTTATCAGGGGCTGTTTTTAAGGCTTGCTCAACCAGACTTTTATCAATACTGGCTATTGAGTTTTGATCATTAGTTTTAACCCTGGCCAATTCAAGATGCCTGAGGGATACTTTGCTGTGAAACCTGACCCCCCACTTCGTTTAATATGCACAGGCTTTCCAGGGGAACCCGTTCCCGGTTTCCTTCAGTTAAATAACTGTATTCCATTTTAATAGACCTCACTAAAGTAGTTTGATTGGTTGTTGGTTTTACCAGATCTCTGCAGCTGCCGGGATCATTTTGCGGTCAGTTAAAGTGATTGCATCATTTCTGCAATGCACACGGCAGACTCCGCAGCCGTAACAGAGCAGGGGATCTATGTTGACTTTCTCCCGGGCCAGGCTGTAACTGATTGCACCAAACTGGCAGGCTTTGATACAGCTTCGGCAGCCATTACACAAATCGGGTTCCAGCTCGGCTATGTATTCAGCCCGAAACATGACCGGCAGCGACTTTTTTACTGTTGCTTTCATAGCCATGCAATCGTGATCACAGTTACATATTCCACCTATGAAAGGAGTGATGAAGGTCCAAACGGAATGGACGAGGCTTTTCTTTTCCAGATCTTTAAACTGTTCTAGCGCTTCTTCTTTGGAGACGGTTTCCAGGCCTTCTACATTGGGCCCAGTCAGGTAATCGGCTCCAACCGTTTCCACAAGCATCTTTAGCTTTGAGTTTTCTGCCGGAACCATGCTCAGGCCGTAGCAGAAACGTTCCTCAGTTCCCAGCGAAGCCTTGCGGCAGATACAGGGCAACCGCACCACGGAGTTAACAAAACCGAAAATTTCTTTCACGTCCTCATAGGGTAGCACCTGGCCGTGATGCATTCTTCCCATCCGCCCTAAAATGGCTGGCTTAATAACAGCTTGCACGAAGCCTGGCATCCGATTTAAAGTATCAAGCAGTTCAATTCTCTCTTTTAAACGCTGCGGATCCCGGAAGAAATGCTGGATATACTTGCTGCGTTTTATATCGTCTAGTAGATGCTCAGCGTAGTTTTCGGCCTCGAGGTACCATTTTTTACCTTCTCCGTGCTGGTGGCAAAACTGACACATTTTTGATCATCTCCGGGTCATATCATAGTCGTTATAACAAAGTTGAGGTTTTAAGGTCTGTTAGTTATTTAGCTTTGAGGTATTGTCTTTTAACCAGTCATAGAGTTCATTTTTATTGAGCTTGCCTGAAGCCAGTTTAATTATAACTTCATAAATCACTTTTTCCGAAGCTGAAATTTCAAACCCATTTCTCTGTAGAAAAATATCCATGGTAACCAAAGCGATCTTCTTATTACCATCTACAAAAGGGTGATTCATGCATAGATGAAATCCATAAGCTGCTGCCATCCTAGTTGTTGAATCATGCAAATATATCCCATCAAACATAATTTTAGGTTGCTCAAGAGCAGAGTCGAGCAAAGCTTCATTCTGAATTCCACTGACTCCTCCATACAAATCAATTAACTGCTCATGAATAGTGATGATTATGTCTTTTGGGATAAAAATAACTTCTTTCATTTAGCTAACTCTTTAAGGGCGTTTTTGTACTTCTTGTTTGTTCTCTGGAAAGCTTTTGCCCATATTTCAAATTCAGGATCATAAGGGGTTATTCTGAAACTATGAT
>CAZCHW010000138.1:0-5762 GCA_964498375.1 uncultured Syntrophomonadaceae bacterium
AACCAAACGTCTACTGGGTTGGGGTAAACGACCATACTACCGATTTATTTGAAGGGCTCTGGCCAATTACCCAGGAAGGGGTGTCTTACAATTCCTACTTGATCAATGCCGAAAAAAAAGCCTTAATTGATCTGGCTAAATCAATTAAGGTGGAAGAGTACCTGGAGCGAATTAACGAGATCACCCCTGTAGCCGGAATTGACTATATTATTCTTAATCATATGGAGCCGGATCACACCAGTATCTTAAAAGTAATCAGGCAGCTTGCTCCACGGGCAGAAATTCTCTGTTCGTCCAAAGCTGTAGCAATGGTGGAAAACTTTTACGGCATTACTGATCAGGTTAGAATCGTCAGCGATGGAGAAGAACTTGACCTTGGCGGAAAAAAACTTAAATTTTTTCTCACTCCCTTCATCCACTGGCCGGAAACTATGATGACCTACGACCTGGATGCTCAGATCCTCTTTTCCTGTGACGGATTCGGAGGATACGGAGCGCTTCGTGGTGACATTTTCGACGACGATTATATCGACTTCGACTTCTACATTAAGGAGTCTCTGCGTTACTACGCTAATATTGTTGCATCTTTCAGCGGCCAGGTACTGCGGGCTATCGATAAGTTAAGCGAATTGCCCATTGCAATAATCGCTCCCTCACATGGACTGGTTTGGCGCAAAGATCCCGACCGGATCATTGCTTTATACAAAAAATGGGCTGAATATGCCGCAAGCGGAGGAGAACGTGAAGTTACTATCATCTATGGCTCCATGTATGGTAATACAGGAGCGATGATGGACGCTGTAGCACAGGGATTATCTACTACAGGGATCAAGGTGGAAATGTTCGATCTGGCCAGAACGCACGGAAGCTATATTCTTCCTTCTCTCTGGGCCAGACAGGGAGTCATCCTCGGTGCACCAACTTATGAAGCCCGACTATTTCCTCCCGCAGCACATTTACTCGATCTGGCCGATCGCAAAGGAATAAAAAATAAAAAACTTGCTTATTTCGGTAGTTACGGCTGGTCGGGAGGAGCAAAACGCGAGTTGGATAAACGCCTGGAAACCCTGAAGTGGGATCAGGTTGACTTTTTTGATTTTGCCGGTGGCCCGACCCTGAACGACTTCCGGAAAGGGCAGGATCTGGGCAAGAATTTTGGCGAGCTAATATTAAATAGCTAATCAGTAAATAACGTCGGGCGGGGTGAATAAACCCCGCCTTTTTATTTATCCCTATCCTTTTTCACTGCTGTGAAAAAACCAAAATGGGCCATCTGCCCGATCTTCAATGAACACCCCTGCGGCCTGGAGCAAATCGCGAATCCGATCAGCCTCCGGCCAGCTCTCCCGGCAACGGAAGTCTTCCCTCAGTTCAACCAGCCCTGCGACAAGTTCACGGTAGCGGACTGGCACTTCCTCGGCCGACTCTTTAAGTGCTGTTCCGGCAAGAACAATCATTTCACGAAACAATTCCCTTCCCTGGGTTACAAACTCGGGATTTTCAAGATCAAGCTGAGCCTGCCAGAGCAGCCGGTCTGTTTCCAGCAAAGCATTAGTTAATCCTGCCGAATCCCTCTTCTCAAGAACAGCATGAAAAGCGCTCTCCTCTGCATGCAGCTGCTGCCAGAACGAAGATTCCCCGGTTAGCTTTTCTTCTTCCTTACGGGCAATTTCCGGTTTAAGTCTGGTCTGTTCAACCTCTGCCGGATTAGAAGGCTTGATTAATTTTGTAAAATTAAGCGTTTCGCCGGCAGCATAGACATTTTCAATTCCATTACACCTTACAGTCACTCGCCCCAACCCTTCAATAAAAGCCTGCCGGGTTGTGAAATCAAGAATACAGGCTGTATGTTCGTCAATGCCCAGGATAACGGCATCCTCAGGCAACTTGCTTTCCAGGATACTGAATCGCCGCTCACCCATATAGCAGTAGCGGGTATCGTGATTGCCCCCCTCTGCATTATTCCAATGTGGTATTACTACCAGTTCAAGACCAAGATGCCCAAGAATATTTAACCCGCCAACCCAGTGCAGAGCTTCGCCAACCTTGTAAATTTCGTATACCGGTAATGTATCTGTTCCCGCTGTTAAAGCTGCGGCACTGGCCATAACCAGGCATCCGCCCCTGGAAACCACTGCACCCAGCAGGGTCGGCAGAACTGTATTTTTTAGTTGCTTAACTGCGTAAGTAGGACTACCGGGCCCGATCAATACATATTTAGCTACTTCAAGGCGGCGAAAGACCGGCTCTGCATCGGTAACCTGTTCAGCAGATTTAAAAGAGGCAACTTCCATCGCGGTCCCTACTCGACGGGCAAAGTAATCAAGAGCCCTGCGTGAAATCAGGTCGACATTTTCCTGGAAACCGGCCGGGGTATCAAGAAAAAGCACTTTACCGGAACGGTTTATTCCGGCAAGCAATTTTTTGTGCGTTTCGACCATTGTTCCGGACATTTCTCCCGAACCAAGCAGGGCTACTTTACCTTTCACCACTTGAGAATCCTCCTCTCAGTTGGAACAGAACAATACCGACCAGTTTTTAATTCCCGGCAGCTAAAAAATATTCAACCAAACCTGACAGCATCGCCCTGGCCAGCTCTTTCTGGCCCGCTGGTTGTAAAATGTGCCGGTTATCATATGGATGCATCATGTACCCGGCCTCAACAAGTAGAGCCGGTGGATGCGTGTGTCTCAATACGGCAATATTTCTGCGCCAGGTTCTGAAAGCAGGCAGGCTTGATTCTTCAGCCATGGTTTTCAGCATTATATCAGCCAACTGTTCGTTGTGGGCGTAGTTAAAAAGAATCATCAAGCCCCTGATCTCAGTTGCCATCGCCCCGGCAGCATGAGCATTGGCATGAATACTGATCAGCAAATCGGCATTAAACTGCTCAATGCGTTCCGGACGATCATAAAGATTTACCGCTTCATCCTCAGTGCGGGTTAAAATTACCTCTGCCCCGGCAAGTTTAAGCATGTCCGCCAGGTAAAGGGCCATGGCCAGGTTAGCATCTTTTTCATTAATCTCACCCGGACCGGGAGCTCCTGTGTCAATCCCACCATGACCGGGGTCAATAATAATTATCTTCCCTTCGAGGGGATTGACCCGGCTGACAGGTTGAGGTTTGAAAATATCGATCAACAATGTGCTGCCGTTCCAGCGAACATTAAAGCTGGTTATCGGGTCTGTTGGTTCAATGATCAATTCAAGAACATGGTCTTCTGCTGAACTGCTGGACTGCAGATTTACTTCTTTCAAACCTGCAGGTAAAATGGGCGTTTGAAAATCTTCGATCACGGCCAGGCCGAACAAATCAACCCCTAGAAGATCTGTCCCGTCATCTACCTTAAAAGGCACCGGTTGGTCTGCAGCCAATCGCAGGCTTACCTTTTTACTGTTTTCAGTTATGCTTATCCTGTTCAGGTGAGGCTCGGCCGTTTCACCGGCCTCAACTATTGTAACCGCATCTGCATTGATTAAATAATTTGCGCTGTCCCCGATTAAAACCCGGTAATAACCGCCTGATGCACCAACAGCCCGGTACCGGCTTCCAGAATCAAGGTAACGAATTGCGTTGGTCGGGTAACCGGCACCACCAGGTGTGCTGCCAAAAAGATCATAGCGGTCATCATCAACATGATAAAGCCAACCACGGTTTTTTAGTTCTTCCTCCGGCTTAACTTCAAGATAGCGGTAAACCGGCCCGTCGACAAGGACCAGGGAACCCGGCAAAGTACGGCTTACCCGCTCTTCTCCCTGGCGAAGTGATACAAAAATCGGCAGAGGAAGATTACTGCCGACCAGAGACAATAAAGATTGATCAACCATTATTTTTGCAGTATAGATCCCCCCTGCACCGGGCGGCCCACCCGGGTACTGCCGTTCCGTCATCGGGTACCATTCTGAATTTTCACCAATTCTAAAGTAAGCTTCTCCACCGGGGCTGCCCTGAAAGGCAACCAGCAGAAAATCTCCCGGTTGCAGCACCTGGCGCTCGGTCGGGATCATACCTCTAGGGCCGATCTGTAAAGGGTCTGGCGGCATTTTCTGCCACCATGCCGGGAATAGTACACTTCTTTCAAGCTGCATAATTTCGTTGCCAAGCCTTGCTTCAATGAGGAATAAAGTTTCTTCGCCGCCAGTAATTTTTGCCATAGTTAAAAAGTTGCCGGTCAGGGGATCGAGAATATCAACTGGCTCACCATTTACCGTAACTTCGGCCTTGGTCAGAGCACTGGTTGTCCCGAATATAAATAAATTTTCATCATAGTAATAAAATGGATCGCCCTCAGGCGGGTAGGCTACCTGCAATGACAGTGGTTCCTGCTCAAATCTTTCCTGGTTGATCTCCTCCCCTGATTCTGCCCTAAACTGCGGGGGTGGGTCGGTTGTCGGTGACAGCGGTTCTGAGATCGATTCATCCTCCGGGTTTACACCCGGCATGGTCAGTAAAAAGTATCCGGCCAGCACCATGATAAATATCAGGAAAAGGAGCAGCACTTTCTTCATTTTTCCCTCTCCCCGTCTTTTTAGAGTCACATTTCATCTTAACATTATCTGCTGATTGTTTTATTATGTTCAGGGTTTACTACTCCGCCAGAGTAAAACATGTAGCTGCTGATCATCTTTGGCGGTAATAGATTAATAATTTTCATCAGGACATAAATTACTATCAGGGCAAAGATCAGACGGAACCATAAAACTGCTGAGATGTGAGCGCCCATAATCATCACCAGCATGGTGTCTTCAAAAATACTGTGGCACAAACCCATAAAAGTTACGGAGGCAAAAAGATCGCGGGCAGCCAATTTTCCGCTTTGTGCCTCGCGGATAATTAACCCCCCTCCATAGGAAAGGCCCAGAGTCATCCCGATAATGGTAATCGGAGCTGCTTCCCCGCTGATGCCAAGCAGGTTTAATAGCGGGGCGAGCAATCTGGTAATCAGAGAGATAACCCCCAGCTGTTTTAATATCGTCAGCAGGGTTAACAGGGACAAAATGATCAGGAATATTAAGACCATATTACGCAGTTCCGCAAAAAGCCAGGCCTGCCAGGTTGCTTCAACCACCGGAGGAGCCCAGGCAACCTGGTTAGGCTGCTGCAGATAACCGGTTATCTGGTAAATATTATTAAGCAACCAGCCAGTTAACAGGGCCCCGAAAAGGCGGATAACCAGGGTGAAGCGTAACCTCGCCCCTGCCCGCCGGGCAATCAGGGTCTCTACCGGCAAAGCGTGGGCAACCAGGATCATCGTCCCCAGCACTGATACCTGGGCAACTGTTAGTTCCAGGTTAGAACCAAGAGAAGCAAACACCACCAGACCTCCATAAATGTTCGTCATGATCGCTGAAGCCCAAACCAGGGCAACCGGGCCGGGTAAACCGACCACCTCCATCAGTGGCGCCAGGAAATCGCCCAGGTAATCAATTACACCCCAGTGCTGTAATACCCTGGTAGCCAAACTGATCGGCACAATAATCTTAAACAGAGTCAGGCTGGTTTGGCTGGCATCACGCAGTAGCTGCCTGGTCAAATCTTTTATCTTCTTAAACAGTTATTACAGCCCCTTTCATCTCTTAGCTTATATGATATATTATTATCAGGAAAATTAAAAACGTGGGGTAGATATTATGAACAAGAGCAAGGCAGGCGTTATCGGCATTCTGACCGGTGGGGGAGACGTTCCCGGACTGAATCCGGCGATCCGCGCTGTTACAATCAGGGCTTTGCGTGAAGGTTACCAGGTTATTGGCATTCGTCG
>CAZCHW010000139.1:0-5750 GCA_964498375.1 uncultured Syntrophomonadaceae bacterium
TCCAGGGCAAAGCAGACCTGAAGGCAGATCAGGTTTACGGCCTTTCACTCGAGGAATTGGAAGATGAAATTAATACTCTGGTAGAAAGTGAGTTGTATTCCTTTTTCCTTGATCCTTTAATCAGGGAACCGGAGTTCGTCAGCAATTATCAATTCGTTACCCTCCTTTTCCGCTGGCCGGGCCAAACCCCTGTAGTTCCCTATTATATTAATGCTTCTGACGCAAATACCTTAAAAATTAATGCCGCCGCAACAACCTGGAACAACGCCGGCTCTAATTTAAGTTTTCATTACCAGGGGCCGCATACCCGCAGCGGCGGGCCTTTCCAGAACAGCCGGAATGAAATTCAGGGGATTAATATGAGCAATACCAATGCTCTGGCTGTTGCCTCAATTTGGGTAACAAACGGCTTCATCGATGAAGCAGACATGACTTTCAATACCCTTTACAACTGGAGTTCTACCTACGATGTTCAAACTGTGGCACTGCATGAATTCGGCCACTGGGCCGGCCTGGATCACAGCGGCATTAACGGCTCGATCATGTTTAGCTACTACCAGGGAGTCCAGCACACCCTGCATTCAACTGACCTGGCTGGTATCCGATATATCTACGGAACACCAGTGATCGAACCGGTCTTTTATACTTTAACCATTGGCGTTGAAGGGCAGGGCAGCACAACCCCGGTTGCCGGTGCACATACCTGTGACGAAGGAGAAATTATAAGCCTGGCTGCAAGCGCTTCCGAAGGATGGCAGTTTGATCACTGGTTAATTAACGGCTCTTCGTACAATGAAAGCGAGCAGATCTTAACCGTAAACAGAAACTATGAAGCAACAGCATTTTTTACTGCTATCCCTCCGGCAGAGGAAGGTGAGCAGAACGAAGGCAGTGATAACGGTGATGAAGAAGTCGGGGAGCAGGAACAAATTCAACTGGTCATTGCTCGTGAAGGAAACGGGACCACCAGGCCCGACCAGGGCACTCATTCATATGACCGGGGGACAATCCTGGAACTTCAGGCAGAACCTGATCAGGGATGGCAGTTTGACCGCTGGATTATAGGCAGCCAGGAAATTACCACACCTGTATACACCATCACAGTTGAACAAAACCTGACTGTGACAGCCATTTTTACTGAAATTTCCACAACAGAACCCGACCCGGGGGCATCGCCACCGCCTGCAGACCCTGTTCCGCCTGCCCAGCCCGGACCGGCTCCGTCTCCCTCACCGGCACCGGCACCTGATCCGACACCGGCTGAAGCTGTTCCAGCTGAACAATGCCAAATAACAGTCAGTAAAAATGGCAGTGGAACGGTTACTCCGGCTGTCGGCAGCCACAATTACAGCAAAGGGGCAATTTTAGAATTAAAAGCAGTGGCTGATCGGGGTTGGCATTTTACCAGATGGGTTGTAGATGGAGAAATACACCGGAACAGCATATTAAACATAACGATTGAAAAAACAGTACAGGCTACAGCATATTTTAACAAGTCATCCAAAGGTGATTTAAACGATGACGGTAAAATTACTGTTTCCGATGTGGTAAAGGCAACCCGTTACTCGCTTGGTTTGGAAAAGCTGACAGAAGAACAATTGGCCAGCGCCGATGTAAATGGCGATGGAGTGGTCGATGTTCGCGATATAACCCTGATGATGCGCCTGGCTTTGGGTTTAATCGATTCATTTCCCATTAACTAGAACAGGACAAATCTTTGTTTTGCAGATTTTCGGGAACCCGGTTACACCGATCATTACAGTTTCCACACAGTAAAGCGGCATTGGAAACCTCGGAGAATCTTTCAGGGTAGCGGTAATGCAGAAACTCCCACTGAATCAGCAATATTGCCCCCATGGCAACCAGAGAATAACTCCAGAAAGACTTGATATATAGCAGAGGCGAGACAATAATCGGAAAACCCCAGCTGTAGATCCGGCAGGTGGCGCAGCAGCGATTACGTACAATCCACTCCCGGAAGGGACACCACACATTGACAAAGAGTTGGTCGATGTAGTAAAAGAGTATTGAAGTCATCACAATCCAGTATTTTTCAAGCCTGATCAACCATAAACCGAGCAAAGCGGCCAACCAAACAACAGCTGCCAGAACGGCGCGACGATCAAACTTTTTAGTATAAGTCAGCAGATCGGATAGTTCGTAAAGGCGAGGTTTAAAATTAATTTCAAAAAGTTTTCCACGCCCGATAAAATGATTCAAGCCTGGGATCAGGGCCAGGATCATCTCGAGCATTACCAGGGCCCAGAGAAAGTGGAAAACGCGGACCGGCCCAATCAGCTTTAGAAAGAAGAAGTTGCGGGCCAGATCAGGGCTAATTAGCGTTAAGCCAAGGGATGTAAAAAAAACAGTGCTGCGAAGAATAAATATTTTTCGGGATAGCATCCAGCCAATTACTGCCTTCACGATTTGCGATCCTTTCTAAAACATTCCACGACTGATATTGTATCATAACGAGCGATTTATGGCTAAAGATCGGTAAAGCGATCAAGCGTTGTATCCTCTAAATAATCGATGAATTGCCTGTTAATGTTGTCCACTGTATCGCCGAAAATGCATTTATTAAAGGGACAGTTTGAATCAGCCAGGGGACATCCTTTAACAGCAGGTTCACCTTCAATAGCCTGATAAATCTGCATGAAAGAAATATCTTCCGGTTTTCGGACCAGGGTGAAACCACCTTTTGGCCCCCGAACCGAATGCAATAAACCTGCCCTGGTCAGACGCTGCATAACCTTGGCCAGGTGATTAACTGAACAACCTGTTACACCGGCAATTTCTTTTACACTAACTAATTCCGGGTTACGCCCGGCGATATAAACCATGCTGTGCAGAGCCAGGGATAGCATGTCCGATATTTTAAAAACTGAATTAATATGCATCTGCTTATCCCTCCAGCAGGATCAGGCAGGTCAGACGGCGGATTTACCGCCGCCCTTCCTGCTTAGTTTTGCAAGATCCTCTTAATCATAACGCTCTCATTTAACTTATGCCAGTAATTTCAGATCCTCGTCCACCGAGTTGATTCCGGCAATGCCGAAGTTATCTACCAGAACCTTTGCTACATTGGGTGAAAGAAAGGCTGGCAGAGTTGGGCCCAGATGAATATTTTTCACTCCCAGGTAAAGCAAAGCTAAAAGTACAATAACCGCCTTCTGCTCATACCAGGCAATATTATACGAAATTGGCAGTTCGTTAATGTCGTTTAACTCAAAGACTTCTTTTAGTTTTAAGGCGATAACCGCCAGCGAGTAAGAATCGTTGCACTGGCCGGCATCTAAAACCCTGGGGATTCCTCCGATATCACCAAGATCAAGTTTATTATAGCGGTACTTGGCACACCCGGCGGTAAGAATAACTATATCTTCAGGCAGTTTAGCTGCAAATTCGCTGTAATAGTCCCGTTCTTTCTGCCTGCCGTCACAACCGGCCATGACCATAAATTTTCTGATCGCTCCGGATTTAACTGCTTCAACTACCTTGTCAGCCAGGCTTAATACCGTATTGTGGGCAAAACCACCTACGATTTCACCACTTTCAATTTCCTGCGGAGGATTGCATTTTTTCGCATGCTCAATGATAGTGGAGAAATCCTTGACTTTCCCCGGCTCACGATCCGGGATATGGGTGAGACCGGTAAAACCAACACTGCCGGTTGTATAAATCCGGTCCTTGTACGAATCTTTAGGGGGAACCAGACAATTAGTAGTAAACAGAACGGGACCGTTAAAAGCCTCAAACTCAGTTTTCTGCTTCCACCAGGCATTTCCGTAGTTACCTACAAAGTGATCATATTGCTTAAAGAAAGGATAATAGTGAGCCGGAAGCATTTCACCATGCGTGTAGATATCCACACCAGTTCCCCGGGTCTGCTCCAGAAGCTCTTCCAGATCCTTTAAATCATGCCCGCTGACCAGAATGCCCGGGTTTGCTCTCACACCCAGCTTTACCTTGCTGATTTCCGGGTTACCGTAGGTAGTTGTATTGGCTTGATCAAGCAGGGCCATCGCATCAACGCCATGTTTTCCTGTCTCCAGAACCAGGTTTGTAAGCTGCTCTGCCGTGAGTGAATCATCAAGAGTAGAGGCCAGTGCATTTTTTACAAATTTAAAAAGATCATCGTTCTTATAGCCAAGCACCAGGGCATGATCAGCATAGGCAGCAAGCCCTTTCAAACCATAAACGATTAATTCCCTCAGGGAACGGACATCTTCATCTTCTGTAGAAAGAACACCCACCCGGGTTGCTTTAGTCTCTATTTCTTCTGCAGTTGTTGCTGACCAAAGCTGAGAATCGTGAAGATTGACTTTATCCAAACCAAGTTTTTCTTGCACCTGGTCTCTTAAACTGACTGCTTCGTTAATTTTGTTGATAAAGTGGTCACGATCAAAGTTTGCATTGGTAATGGTGGAAAAAAGTCCTTCAATGATAAACTGGTTAATCTTTTCCTGATCTTCACCCTGCTTATCTGCTTCCAGGCTGCTTAAAGACAAGCCTTTAAGCAGGTAGATAAATAAATCCTGCAAGTTTGAAACATCGGGAGTTTTACCGCAGACACCTCTGGTAGTACATCCCTGATTTTTGGATGCTTCCTGACACTGATAACAAAACATTTGCATTCTCATAACTCCTTTACCGAATAATGATCAACCATCTATTTAGGTATTATAATACCTAAATACCGATTTGGCAACATCTTTTTTTATAATATTTGTTTCAAGTCATTAAAATGTTGTCAATCATGGTCAGAAAATGTCCGGGGAAAGTTTAAGCCGGGATGTAAATCCTTCCCGGCTTTTCAAAGTTATTTTGGTGGGGACGAGAGGTTTTGAACCTCCGGCCTCTTGAATGTGAGTCAAGCGCTCTCCCCCTGAGCTACGTCCCCGTATGTTGATAGTTATCTATCCTTACCCGTATTATAGCATAGGAAACTTCATTTATTACAGCTACTTTTATCGACTTTTTTTTCGCGAAAGTAGAGGCACTGTATACCCGACGCATTATTTACCACCCTGGCCGGGTAAAATCTGGTTTTAAAATTAAAGGCCCTGCAGCCCCAGGGGAAATTACGATCCCAGGTTATATAATAATGAACACACCTCAGACAATCTGTTTTCATTATCTCCACCCGAAAGAATAAATATCCGGCTTTTAACGCAGGTAGCGTTTGAGCAGTTCAAGACCCAGGTCTGAAAGACCATAACTGTTGATCTCCGCTTCCAGCAGGGCAGGATCAGCATAACCGCCAATAATTCCATTTAACCTGGCAGCTGCAGTCGAGTTAACAAAACCATCAAAATCAGGATAGAACTCTTTAAGTTCATGAGCCAGTTCTTGTTCGTTTTGCAGGTAATATTTCTGGTGGTAATCTTCCGCCGGATAGAATTTATCCAGCGCTTTTATCTCAGTGTTAACAGCACTGTTTAATTCATTTTCAATACGGGCTTTCGAAGAGATCGCCTGCTGCTCTTGCTCTTCATTGTGGAAGAATATAGCAGACATGTACTGTCTCGACCATTGCCGGGCTGCAGGATTATGCCAGCTCCAGAACAGGTCCAGTATATCAGCATAACTGATCTGACTGGGATCGTATTCGATTTGAATTGTTTCTGTATGATCGCCCAGATTTCTATACGTTGGGTCAACAAGGGTGCCACCGGCATAACCAACTCTGGTGCGATATACACCTTTTATCTGCCCGAACCGGGCATCGGGACCCCAAAATCAACCCA
>CAZCHW010000140.1:0-5738 GCA_964498375.1 uncultured Syntrophomonadaceae bacterium
CAAGATAAGGGCAGAAATGAGTATTAAAATAATTGTTGAGAATATTGGCCTGCTGAGCAGAGACAAAAAATATTTCCATTTAGTCGTTAATGATCATCACGATCACGATCTGCTTGAACATTTGCGGGATACCCTGGTGGCTGAAAATGGCGAAACTCCGGTATGCCTGTATTTTGAAGAAGCTGGTAAAACTTTGGTGCTGGACGAGGAGTTTTGGGTGCGTGATCACCCTGCCTGCCGGGAAAGATTGGAAAATTTAATGGGCCGCGGATTTGTTTTTGAAAAAGTACAAAACCCCCGGGATCAGGTCTTTTCCAAGGAAAAGGAGCATCAGTATAGATGAAAAAAATAGCTCTTTTAACCAGTGGGGGAGATGCCCCGGGCATGAATGCCGCTATTAGGGCAGTAGTGCGCCAGGGGTTGAACCGTGGTTTACAGGTATACGGCATCGAGCGCGGTTACAGCGGTTTATTTAACGGCAGTCAGATCGTTGAGCTGGAACGGGGATCTGTTGCCGATATTATCCACCGGGGCGGGACAATACTATTGACAGCCCGGGAACCGGCGATGGAAAACCCTGCATTCCACCGGCAGGCGGCAGAACGTCTGCTTGGTGAAGGAATTGAAGGATTGGTCGTGATTGGGGGAGATGGTTCCTTCCGAGGAGCGCTGGCTCTGGAGCGCGAAGGAGTGAAGACTGTTGGGATACCCGGCACAATTGATAATGATATTAATGGAACAGAGCAAACACTTGGCTTTGACACTGCCGTAAACACAATTCTTGACGCAGTAAACCGGTTACGCGATACGGGCGCTTCGCATGAACGAATCTTTATCCTTGAGGTTATGGGCCGCAAAAGGGGTAGCCTGGCCCTGGCTGCCGGATTGGCCGGAGGAGCGGAATCAATCCTGGTTCCGGAAATAGAATATAGCGTGGATCAGGTTTGTGAGCGTTTATTACGTGGAATTGAAAGACAAAAAGCGCATAGCATTATTATTGCTGCTGAAGGCGCGGCAGATGTGTTTGAGCTTAACCGAGAAATCAGCAAACGGATTAAGGTTGAAACAAGGGTGACAGTACTCGGCCATATTCAGCGCGGCGGTAACCCTTCCTCTGTAGACAGATTGCTGGGCAGCAGGATGGGCGCCCTGGCAGTGGATCTGCTGATAGAGGGGAAAAGCGGCTTCTTTACAGCTGTTTCCGGAAGTGATATTGTTCCTGTAGAATTAGCGGAAACGAGCAAAGCGTGCCAAGGTTTTCCGGAAGAACTTTATAAACTGGCACTTAATCTGGCCCGCTAAAAGGGTCGATTGCCATAGAGGAGGCTTTTCTGATGAGAAGAACGAAAATTGTCTGCACAATCGGCCCGAGTATCGATACAGAAGAAAAGATTGGAGATTTGATAACAGCGGGCATGGATGTGGCCCGGTTAAACCTTTCGCACGGCAGCCGTGAAGATCATCTGCGTCGCCTTGACATGATCAGAACTGTAGCGGAGCGAATGAAAATGAACGTGGGCATAATGTTCGACACCCGCGGGCCGGAGGTAAGAACCGGGGATCTCGCTGAAGAGTCTGTTTACCTTGCCGACGGCGAACAGTTTATATTGACAACCGAAAAAATAATTGGCACTAAAAAACGGGTCTCAGTTACCTATCCCGATCTGCATCTTGATATTAGTGCAGGCTGCACAATATTAATCGATGACGGCCTGATCAATCTAGAGGTTACAGAAATTAAGGGACAGGATATTATCTGCCGGGTCATTCACGGGGGAGAACTACGCAGCTACAAGGGGCTGAATACTCCTGGCACAAAAATTTGCCTGCCTGCAATGGGTGAAGAGGATAAGGTAGATCTAAAACTTGCTCTTGACCAGGAAGCGAGCTTTCTTGCCGCATCATTTACGCGCAGCGCTGAAGATGTTTTGGAAGTGCGCCGCCTGGTTGAAGAATATGGCGGCCAAATTATGATCATCGCAAAAATTGAAAGCCGCGAAGGTGTTGAAAACTACGATTCTATTCTGGAGGTAGCTGACGGAGTAATGGTTGCCCGTGGCGATCTGGGAGTAGAAATTCCTCCGGAAGAAGTGCCACTGCTGCAAAAACAGTTTATCCATAAATGCAACCTGGCCGGAAAACCGGTTATAACTGCTACCCAGATGCTAGACAGTATGATCCGTAATCCCCGGCCGACCAGGGCAGAAGCAAGCGATGTGGCAAATGCAATTTTTGACGGATCTGATGCAGTTATGCTATCAGGTGAGACAGCAATGGGCCGGTTTCCTATTGAAGCTGTTAACACGATGAGCCGCATTGCTGAAAAGACGGAAGAGGGTTTGGATTACGTAAGCATTCTGGAAAAAATGACTCAGACGGTCAAAAAAACTGTGACCGATGCAATAAGTTACGCTACTTCTCACATTGCTGCTGAATTACGGGCCGATGCAATTCTTACAGCCACCCAGTCCGGGCAGACAGCGCGGATGGTTTCCAAGTACAGGCCCAGGGCACCAATTATAGCCGTTTCTTCCCGCAGGCAGATAGCTAATCAGCTGACTTTGACCTGGGGGGTCAAGGCTGTAATCTGCCCACCGGTCAGTTCAACGGATGATATGTTTAGCAACGCGATTCAAGCTTCCTTGAAAGAAGGAATGATCAACGAAGGCAACCTGGTCGTTATAACTGCCGGGGTTCCTGTTGGGGTTTCAGGCACAACCAATTTGATCAGAGTTGAAACGGTGGGGGAGATAATCGTGAAAGGGACGGGAGTCGGTAAAAAAGCGGCATCAGGTAAAGCTTTTATTGTTCATAATGAAAAAGATCTTGATCGTTTTGAGGAAGGACAGGTTTTGGTCGCCAGAAATACCGGAATAGAATATTTACCGGCTATCAAAAAAGCTGCGGCGCTGGTTACCGAAGAAGGTGGGATAACTTCACATGCGGCTATTGTCGCCATAAACCTGGGCAAGCCGGCTGTGGTTGGTGTAAATAAAGCTCTTTCGGTAATCAAGGATGGTGAAATGATTACCGTAGACGCGATCAGGGGCTTGATTTATCGCGGAAAGGCAAACGTACTTTAAGAATATTATTGAAGGGGCAATTTGGGTGAAAAAAAACGAAACCAAGATTAGAGTGCGCTATCAGGAAACTGATCAGATGAGTGTGGTTTACCATTCGAATTACCTGATCTGGTTCGAAGTGGGCCGGACTGAACTGATGCGTGATATTGGTCTGCCATACCTTGAATTTGAAAAGAGCGGCCTGCTCTTGCCGGTTCTGAAAGCTTATTGTGAATATAAACATGCAGCTCAGTACGATGATCAGTTGACTGTGCTTACCAGGGTAAGCAACCTGCAAAAGGTGCGGCTAACTTTCGATTATGAAATAAAACGGGAAGGTAAGTTGCTGGCCCGTGGTTATACCGAACATGCCTTTATCGATCAAAAAGGGAAACCGGTAGCTCTGAAAAAGTTCAGTCCATTTTTATGGAACAGGCTCTGCCAGGCCCTGGATTGGCAGGTTGACAAGGGAGGGGATTGATGTGACCGCTAAAAAAGAAAAAGTCGGTATTGTATATCACCCCGATTATTTGATTCACACGCAAAGTTATCATCCGGAACGTAAAGAGCGTCTGGAAAAGATTATAGCCGGACTTAAAGATTACCGGGATTTAAACCTGGTGGAGATGATTGATCCGGAACCGGCAAATTTAGATGATCTCGCCCTGGTTCACGACCGTGACTATATCAGCGCTGTGGAAAAGGCCTGCCGGGAAGGCAGGCAGTCACTAGACATGGATACCTACCTGACTGACGAATCATACCGGGTGGCACTGCTGGCGGCCGGTGGAGCGATCGGTGGGTTACGAAAAGTAATGGGCAAAGAGCCTGCCAGGGTTTTTGCCCTGGTTCGCCCACCGGGGCATCACGCCGAATACAACCAGGCCATGGGTTTTTGTCTTTTTAACAATATTGCTATCGCTGCTGCTGTTGCCAGCCGCGACTACAATTTAAACCGGATAGCCATTGTCGACTGGGACGTCCATCACGGCAATGGAACGCAGCACAGTTTTGAAAAAGAGAGTAAGTTTTTATTTATATCAGCCCACCAGAGCCCGGCTTACCCGGGAACCGGACAGGTTCGGGAAGTGGGAACTGACGAAGGAGAAGGCTATACAATCAATATACCGCTTCCACCCGGTAGTGGTGATCCTGAATATGCTTTAGCCTTCAGAGAAATTATTATCCCCGTGCTGGATCAATACAAACCGGAGCTGCTTTTAATTTCGGCAGGTCAGGATGCCTACCATATGGACCCCCTTGCATCTATGAAACTTACTCTCAAAGGATATTATGACATGGCTATTGCACTGGCTGATGTGGCTGATCGCTGGTGTGGCGGCCGAATGCTGCTCAGTCTGGAAGGTGGATACCACCTGGAGGGACAGGCTGGCGCGGTTAAAAGTATATTAAATGCTCTCGGAGGCTGGGATTTCCCGGTTGAAGAGGGGGGCCCTGAACTCAAACCGACAGATGAAGCCTTGCGGGTGCTTGACGAGGTTCGCTCAGTTCAGAATCGCTTCTGGAAACTATAGTTTTAAATCTTCTCGACTGCAGTAGATCATTTTAGTTGAATCAGGCAGGTGGCAGTGAGGCACCTGCCTGATTAATAATTGCCTACTAGTAACTTAAACGATGGTGATGCATAACCAGGCCGCTGGGCAGCTTCGGATAAAAAAATGTTGATTTCTGGGGCATCACCCGGCCTGCTTCAGCCCTTTTTAAAACAGCTTCAACAGCAATAGGCTCAAGGATAAACGCCACCCTGGCCTGACCGGAGAGCACGGCCTGCATGGCAGAATCTATGTCATGCGGATAGGAGAGCATTTTTTGATCAACTATACTTTGCTCGCCGGGAGCAAGCAGCGGTTTTAAGATTTGGTCCTGTAAAATTTCAACTGGCAGAGCTTCGCTGTCACCGGATAAATCTAAGCTGATAAACCCTGCCTGGTCAGCATCAATGATCCCAATCGCCCCATTAGTCCTGTTAAGTTCGGCCAGGCGGTCGAGGTAACGATTACAATCCATCCGTCCCGGATCGCCAAATTTTTCATAGGAAAAATATTTCTCAAGCAGCTTCTGGAGCTGTATTTCCTGGTTTGAATCAAGCCCGGTGATCAGGCGGTGAGTTGGCAAAATAAGCAACCCGGGGTCTTTCATGCTAACCATTACTGTCATAATATAGTCTTTGCCATCCCCGGTTCGAGAGGCACTGGTGGCGGAATATTTCAGGGCAGTTTCATAACGATGATGACCGTCTGCAATTAAGAACGGTTGGTCGTGCAGGTAGTGGGATAAATCCTGCTGAATTTTAAGATCAGTCAATTTCCATACCTTGTGAACTTGCCCTGTTTCTTCTTCTGCTTCAAAAAGCGGTTTTTCCCTGGTAGCCTGTGCAAAATAAGCAGCTATCCGATCTTCAGGATCGGGGTAAAGCGTAAAAATAGGGCTGATATTAGTTTGCAACCGCTTTAACAGCTCAAGCCGGTCAGCTTTCGGCGCTGACATTGTTAATTCATGGGGCAGCACCGTTTTATTCTGATAATGATCGACCTTAAGAGCGGTAAAAATTCCGCGACGCCTGTAGCTGTTGCGGTTGTAAGTGTAATGTTGTTCATAGAGATAAAAAGCAGCCGGTTCATCTATGACCAGGATCTGATCTTTAAACCACTGGTT
>CAZCHW010000141.1:0-5715 GCA_964498375.1 uncultured Syntrophomonadaceae bacterium
TATGTCAGTCATCAGTATGATCGTGATGGCAATTATCAGAAGATGGAAGGCGAATTCAGTCTGAATTATGGGGATCCTGTTCCGGCAACTATAAGCCTGGGCGACGCCGAGCTGGAAATAACCGGCCTCGATTTGATTACTCCGGTCCAGGCTGGGGGTATTCGGGTTGGTGACCGGGCAGTTCTGGATATAACAGCTTCAGCTGCCGCCGGTGGTGATTATGATCGACTGTCTCTGACTGCCAATCACCGGGGCGGGCAATCACAGGCCACTTATACATTTAACCAGGGGGCCCTTGATCACAATACCTTTGATCTGAAATATTTCAGCTTGCAAACATTTGACCGTTCTCCGGAGAAGGGGCAGGTATACGATGGTGAGTTGCAAATAGCATACCTTGATCTTGAAAGCGCCGAACCGGCTTTTACTTTTGTCTATGACAGTCAGGGATTTCCCGTTTACCAGGGCGATCACCACGATCGCATTCAGGAAATTAGCCCACACCAGGAAATGGTCATGAATACCCACGGACTAAAAGCCTTTGGCGAAAACCAGGAAGTATTTGAGGCAGTATTTTCAGTTTATAATGCTTTGATTGATAATGATCGGGAAGTGCTCGGCGGGACTGTTCTGGCCAAGCTGGATCAGGCGGTCGATCATTTGCTGGAAAGATTGGCCGAGGTAGGAGCCCGCTCCAACCGCCTGGAGGCGATGCATAATACGCTATTCAGTGAGAATATTCACCTGCAGGAAGTCCGGTCAAATATCGAAGATATTGATCTAGCCCAGGTAATTACAGAATACATGATGCAGGAAAATGCTTATAAGGCTGCGTTGTCGACCGCATCAATGATGCTGCAGCCAACTTTGGTTGATTACCTGCGTTAACTTAACCGGGGAGGTTAAAAAATGACGGCCGAGCAGACAGCTGTAGAATCGAGTCAGCGTAAAATTGTAGAATTTACTTTTCCCAGGGGAATCCCGGGTCTTGAGCTGTACCGCCGTTTTTTAATTGAACCGGTACCCGACAACCGTTTGTTTGCCATGCTGGTTGCTGCTGATGATCCTTCTATTGGAATGATCCTGGTCGATCCATTGCCTTTTTTCCCCCAGTACCAGGTTGACCTGCAGCGTAATGATCGGCGGGACCTGCAACTGAAAAAAGATCAAGATCTGATAATTTTTACAACGGTTACAGTTGATCAGGATCGCCTCTTTACCAACCTGGCCGCACCAATCCTGATCAACATCGCCCAAAGGCGCGGTAAGCAGTTGATTGTTCCACACCGGTGCTCCGATATGCGGGTGCCGCTCGACTTGGTAACCGAATAAAGCAGTTGAAACTATTTTAAAAGAGGTATTATATTATTCTAAGGGGCTGGTGTGATGGGAAACAGAGCATTACATGAGCCGGCCAGCCGGCCAGCCGGTTATGAAGTGATTATCAGAAATATAAATAGTCTCAAAGGCGCTTTTCTTGAAGAAAGGCAGGCGATTGATAATTTTGATCAAGATCTGCTGCGGACAGCAGGAGACCGTATCGCTGTGATTTTCCAGGAACTAACCGAACAGATGGAGACAATATCTTCATTTCCCGCAGACCAGGTGAGCCAGGCAGCCCGGTTGCTGGCCGAAGCTCGTCTGCTCCGTGAGGAAAACAGCCGCCTGTTGCTGGAGCTCTACCACTCTACGGGAAGCCGCATCAAAACGGGGGCTGCAGGCAAACAGGCACTACGCAGCTATCACCACGAAAAACCGGAAGCCCTTTTCCTTAAAAAAAACTGCTGAGGCTGATTATCTCAGAATAAACCTGCCAATTGCCGCTCTATCCACCTGCCAGCCAGAATATTATTTCATAAAAATTTAGCTTTCTGAAGGATTACAACAAGTAACGTCGAAGATAGGCACCTTAAGCAAAGAAAATAGATCTTAATTTTTACGAAATTTCTGGCAACGTCTTGACCGCGAGAAAGGTTCTTTGCTATAATTCAGGCATTAATGACTGTTAAACGCAAAGTCGTAGAAATACGGCGACGCAAAGCCATGGGTCCGAAAGTCGGATTGCCAGGCTGCCAGTCTGTAGGTTATTAAATCTTACTTAATGATCAACAGGGCAGCCCTCAGGCTGCTCTTTTTTTATTATATTTTTATGGAGGTGTGAAGGAGTCTTTATTCCATGACGATTTAACCGGCCGGCTGGTCAAAGGTCTGGATGCCGCTGCCCTGAGACAGCAGGTGACAGCACACAATCTGGCTAACCTGAACACCCCCAATTTCAAGCGTAGTGATGTTTCTTTTGAAGATGAACTGCTGCGGGCGCGGCAGCAATCCGGTTTACCGTTAGCCCGTACCCACGATAAGCATTTTCCTCTCCCCCCGCACCCGGAAGTTTCCGCTTCAGTGAAAACAGACACCACGACCACCCGCAGGATCGATGGTAACAATGTTGATTTAGAACGGGAAATGCTCAACCTGGTCAGTAACCAGCTGCGCTATAACGCATATGTCCAAAGGCTGAACGGCCGGTTTGACAACTGGCGTTTTGTTATTAACGAAGGGAGGCGCTAGGCTTGACTTTTTTCCCCGATTTTCGTATTTCCGGTTCAGCCCTGACAGCAGAAAAAACGCGGCTTGATATCATTGCCGGCAATCTTGCCAATATGAATACAACCCGCACAGCTGAAGGCGGACCTTATCGTCGGAGAACCGTGGTTTTTTCTGAAGATCTGGCGGAAAGCCGCAACCGGAGAATGATTGTTCAGCCTTTTGTGCCGAGCAGTGAGGCAGCCGGTGCATACAGGGGCCAGGGCGTCAGAATTGACAGGATTTTGGCTGATCACCGCGACCCGATGCTGGTATTTGATCCTGAGCATCCTGATGCCCAGGAAGATGGTTATGTTCGCTATCCCAACGTGGAACTGGCTAAAGAAATGACCGATATGATCACTGCCCAGCGTTCGTACGAGGCTAACGTAACAGCGGTTCAGACGGCTAAAAGTCTCTACACCAAAGCGCTGGAAATAGGTCGCTAGGAGGTTTAACGACAAGTGACTAACCCGGTTGAAAGGGTTGCCCCTTTTATTGATCGAAATTTTGTTTTGCAAACCAGGGACCAGGGTCCGAACGGCCCTGGCTTTGCCGATACCCTGCGCGATGTCCTTGGTCAGGTGAATCGTCTCCAGGTTGAGTCTAACGAAGCGACCGAACAATTGCTTGGCGGAAACCTTGAAAACCTTCACCAGGTAATGATCAAGGCTGAAGAAGCCCAACTAAGTCTTCAGCTGACTGTCCAGGTGGTCAACAAGGTTCTTCAGGCTTACCAGGAAATATCACGTATGCAAATATAGCAGCCGGGTTACATTACAGAACCGGGTTTGCAGGTTGTCAAGTTTGTTCACTACTATCCCGCGAGGTGTCTTGATTGGCCGAAGAAGCAAATAAACCTGCAGCAGAAGCAGGCCCAATCTCAAGTTTATGGAATGGTTTACAGCCCCCGGTTCGTTACAGCATTATTGCGGTTGGCCTGGCGGCTTTAATTTTCATTCTGGTCTTTTCGATTAACAGGTTTACCCCGGACCAGATGGAGGTTCTATTCCATCGCCTTGATCCGGTTCAGGCCCGTGAAGTGGCCGGCCGTTTGGATGAGATGGGTGTAAATTACCAGTTAGCCGATGAAGGCGCTACAATTCTTGTCCCCGGAGATCAGCGGGATCGGTTACGCCTGTCCCTGTCGCCCGACCTCTATGCCCAGGGAATTGGTTTTGCTCTCTTTGAAAATGGCGGCATGGTAGCCAGTGATTTTGAACGACGGGTTCAGTGGCAAATTGCCCTGGAAGAGGAGCTGCGCCGGACTATAGTCAGTATAGATGCAGTTGATCAAGCCAGAGTGCACCTGGTTATGACTGAAGAAGGCGTGTTTATCAGAGACCGGAAAGAGCCTTCGGCTTCGGTATTTCTTCGTCTTGGCCCACTGGCCTCACTTAGCGACGCACAGGTCAGGGGAATTCTCAGTCTGGTTGCCGGTAGTGTAGAGGGGCTTAATCCGGAAAATGTTACTATCGTCGATTCAAGGGGCAATATTTTATATGATGCCTTTGCTGCGATTGAAGATTTAACTGTATCGGCAGCAGTTGAAGGTAACCTGAAAATGAAAAGGCAGTTTGAAAGTGAGCTTGAAAAACGCCTGCGTTTAACCCTTGAGCAAGTTTATGGCCCCGGCAGGGCGGTAGCGATGGTATCGGCCGAGCTGGATTTCGATACACGGGAAAGGACAACGGTAATCTATGAGGATGACCCGGTCAACCGGTCAACTCACCGGATTGAAGAAAGGTCAGAAAATATAGGTGCCCCGGGCCAGGAGGTCGGTGAACCGAATGTGCCGGGGCAGGCTGCGGTAATAGATGGCGGTGGCGGGGATTCATTATATGAAAGGCTGGAAGAGATTGTAAATTACGAGGTCAGTGAAACCCGCGAATATATAGCAGCCGCTCCGGGACAGGTTATTCGTCTTTCCACGGCGGTAATAATCGATAGCGACGGTAATGACCCGTTCCTGGAGGAACAGGTAGTTGACCTGGTTAACTCGGCAATCGGCCTTAACGAAGCGCGTGGTGATACTGTCAGTGTGCAGCTGATGCCCTTTGATACTGAATGGGTTCTTGATCCCGATGCCGGCCCCGACGAACCGGTTGTTGCCTTTTTCCCGCTTCTTTACGTGATATTAGCCGGTGCCCTGCTTTTAATCCTTTTATTGATCATCTTTGCAATTATGCGTCGAAGGGCCCGCAGCGAAGAGGAGGAGATTGACCTGGAGGAATATTCTCTGGAAGAACAGCTGCAGGAAAAGCTAAAGCAGGAAGCGCAGGATAAGGAACCGGGTGAAGCAGAAACCCGGGCCAAGGAACTCAGGAAAATGGCCAAGGAAGAACCGGAGACAATAGCCGGGTTGTTGAAAACCTGGCTTTCGGAGGAGTAGGTTATGAGTACGGCAGCAGCAAAAAAATTATCTGGTTTAAGGAAAATTGCCATATTTCTGCTCGCCCTGGGGCCGAATATGTCTGCTTCTATCCTCAAGCACTTTAATGAAGCAGAGATTGAGAAAATCAGCATGGAAATTGCCAACACCACCAGGGTAGAACGGGGACAGCTTGATGAAATACTAAACGAATTTTTTGTCATTCATGAAGCCCAGCAATATATGGTTAATGGCGGGTATGACTATGCCAAGGAGATACTTGAACGGACCCTGGGACCGCAAAAGGCTAACGACCTGATGAAAAGGCTAAAGGAGCAGAGTAAGGTTAAGCCCTTTACCTTTGTGCGTAATGCAGATGCCAAGCAACTGGTCAACATGATTAGCCAGGAGCACCCCCAGACCATAGCCTTTATCCTTTCTTATCTCGATTCCGATCAGGCGGCTACAGTATTATCGGAACTGCCCCAGGAAATACAAAGTGATATTGCAAGGCGAATAGCCCTGATGGAGCGAACCTCCCCCCAGATTATCAAGGGAGTGGAAAGCGTGATGAAAGAAAGGCTTTCCACGATTTTCCAACAAGACTTTACTACTGCAGGTGGAATTGGCGCTGTAGTTGATATTCTAAACAATGTCGACCGGGGAACAGAAAAATTGATCTTAGAAGAACTGGAAAAAGAAGATGCTGAACTGGCTGAAACGATCAGACAGCAGATGTTTATTTTTGAAGACATTGTCAA
>CAZCHW010000142.1:0-5714 GCA_964498375.1 uncultured Syntrophomonadaceae bacterium
CAAGTGTCTCCAAACATTGTGATGCTGGTTTTAACTATGCCTTCGATCATCATGGTAATTTTCTCATTAGTTTACAGTAAGCTGGTCAGGTTTACTGCCAGGCGAACCCTGGTGAATACAGCAATGATTTGCTACATAATCGGAGGGGTTGCCCCCGCATTTCTGGATAATATTTACATGATCATCTTGATGCGTGGAATATTTGGGATTGGTATCGGTTTCCTCATGCCCATTGCCACAGGTATTATTACCGACTTTTATGATGGCCAGGACCGTGCTACGATGATGGGCTGGCAAAGTGCTGCAGTAAATTTTGGCGGGTTAGTCTTTATGTTCGGTGGCGGATTGTTGGCAGCAAACAACTGGCAGAATACTTTTTATATCTACCTGATCGGATTGGCTATCGCCATCTGGGTATTTTTAAAATTACCCGAGCCACAGGTTGCCGCACAAGAAAAGGGTATTAAAATTAAGTTGCCATTACCGGTTATTTACCAGGTTTTAGGAATTTTCGTCTTTAACATGCTTTTCTTTACGATAATGACTAATTCTTCGGTAATGATTAGTAATGAGGGAATCGGCACAACATCAGAAGCAGGTACCGTATTAACTTTATTTATGATCGGCGGTTTTGGTGCCGGCCTGGTTTTCGGTAAAACTGTGAACATTTTTAGAAGGCTGACCACCGCCGCCGGGTGGCTTTTTACCGGGGCCGGCTTGCTCATCATTGGACTCAGTTACAGTTTAATCCCCATAGCTGCAGGGGCCTTTTTTGCCGGTTTCGGAATGGCAACGACAATGCCAAGCTTTTTAATAAAAATCTCGACCGTCGCACCGGTAGAATCTGTATCGGTTGCTTTCGGCTTTGTTGCCGTAGCCGTTGGAACAGGCCAGTTTATCTCTCCAATCTTATTTGATTTAATCAACAGGCTGTTTAACCAGGAAATCGGAAGATTTCCAATATTTACTTCTGCCATCTTGCTTATTGTCGGCGGCATAGCTATCGCAGCCGCTAACTTGAACCGCAACAACAAGGGGACAAACGAAACTGCGGCTACCTAAACCGTACAGATTGTATTATGGAGGTTTATTGCAATGCGGGTAATCGCCGGCTGCGCCAGAGGCACACGCTTAAAAGCCCCTAAGGGAATGCAGGTGCGGCCAACAGCCGACCGGGTAAAGGAAGCACTCTTTAATATTCTTGGCGCTAATGTCCCCGGTTCGTTCTTTATTGACCTTTACGCAGGTAGTGGGGCAGTGGGGATAGAAGCACTAAGCCGGGGGGCCGAGTATTGTATTTTTATCGATAACTACGCGGAGAGCATTGCTGCGATCAAGTATAATTTAAGCAAAACCAGGTTACTTGCAGCGGCAGAAATTATACGGGGCGATGTTTTAAAAACTATCGTGAAACTGTCCCTGGAAAAGATCAGTGCAGACATAATATTTCTTGATCCACCTTACCTGAGCGGCAACTTGCTTCCAATAGCCAGTCAAATTCTAAACGGACCTTTGTTGCGCAACAAAGGTCTATTGGTTGTTGAACATGCAGCTGTTGGCAGAGAGCAGATAAACAGTCTGCCCGGAGTTCGGCAAAAAAGGTACGGCGACACCTGCCTGAGCCTGATCGGCAAAGTGTAAATGATCCCTTACCCCTCGCAGAGGCAGCACTGGTCAAATTAACTATCAGTAAAAATAATATTGGTTTTAAATATCAGGTTAACATTTTTAAAACCTCTGCCAGGGCTTCCAGTAACCTGTTGTTCTCACCGGTAGTCCCGTAAGTTACCCTGATAAAGGTTGGAAAGCCAAAAATGTCCCCTGTGCGAACTATTACGCCTCGTTCCAGCAAAGCTTGAAATACCTGGCCACAATTGATTCCGAGATCAACAAAACAGAAATTGGCTTGATCGGGAACCGGCTTAAGACCCAGAGCGGCAAAACCTTTTTCCAACTGCAACCGCCCATTTCTAACCAACTGACGGCTTTTTGCCAGATGCTCAGTATCACCCAGGGCTGCCAGGGCAGCCGCCTGGGCCATAGCATTAACATTAAAAGGTTCTCGAACCCGGTTAAGGTCGGCAGTTATTTCAACCGGAGCCATGGCATAACCAATTCGCAAACCGGCCAGTCCAAATATTTTAGAAAAGGTCCGCAGCAGTAGAACAGGATAACCGTCTTTCAGGTAATTAAGACCAGCGGGGTGGTCAGGGTGGTCAACATATTCAATGTAAGCCTGGTCGAGAATAATCAAAATACCCTCCGGCAGTCCGGCAATCAACTGATCAAGGGTAGTCCGGTCAATAATTGAACCGGTCGGATTATTGGGACTGCAGATAAAAATTGCTTTAGTTTTACCGCTAACATTTTTTAAGATTTTCCCAGGATCATATAAAAAATTACTTCCCGTCAGCGGGACTGTAACTGGTATAGCCCCGGCCAGGCGGGCGGCAAAGTCATATTCTGAAAAACTGGGTGAAACCATCAGAATTTCGTCACCCGGGCTGAAATAAGCCTTGCTGATTAATGACAGTATTTCATCCGACCCGTTGCCAAAAATCAGCTGCTCAGGTTCTAAATTCAATTCTTCTGCGAGCGTGCGGCGAAGGTAGTAACAATTACCATCGGGATAGATATGCATTTTATCGATGTTATCTTTCATAGCCTCAATTGAAACTGGTGGCGGGCCCAGGGGATTCTCGTTGGAAGCAAGTTTAATAACTCCCTCTAGGCCCAGCTCCCTTTCAACCTCTTCGACCGGCTTTCCCGGTTTATACGGCTTAATCAACTTTAAATAGGAATGCATCTTCGGTTTTTTCAGGGTCAATTACTCCACCTCTTTCTTTACCTACTACAAGAAAAGGAATGAACAACTATAATTTATTTTGCCATTGCCCTTGCATTATCCTTTTTCTTCTGCTATAATTGCAAAATAATATAGCATTTGAAAAGCTTTGAAGGGGATAAATACTCTAACCGGTCGTTTTAGAGAGGGGTTCCGTGGCTGTAAGAACCCCCGGCAGGCTGAGAAATAAGCCACCCCGGAGCTGTTGTGCCGAAGCTTTAATAGTTCTAAGCGCAGCCGGCTGCAATGCCGTTACCAACAACGAGAGGCTCGATTTCTGGGCAACTGGAGTGGTACCGCGGGATTTTAAACCCGTCTCTGATCAGAGACGGGTTTTTTAATTTAAACAGTAAGCAAAGGGAGGCAACACCATGACTGTTAATTGGCAAAACTACTACGCAGAAAGAACAAAAAACATAACCGGCTCACAGATTCGCCAGTATTTCGCTTTAACCGAACGTCCTGAAGTAATATCATTCGCCGGGGGTTTCCCGGGAAACGAATTTTTTCCTTGTGAAGATTTAGCAAAAGCCCTGGCTGAAATGGTCAGGGAAGAAGGAAAACAGGCCCTTCAATATACCTCTACTGAGGGAAGCTTTGAATTACGCAGCTACCTGGCTGACCGGATGACCGAAAGTGGCGCTTACACCGAAGTAGATAATTTAATTATTACAGACGGATCTCAACAGGGGCTGGATCTGCTCGGGCGAGTTTTAATCAATCCCGGTGAAGTTGTCCTGGTTGAAGAACCAGCCTACATCGGTGGCATGAGCGCAATTAAATCTTACGGTGGAGTGCCGGTTGGTGTAGATATGGACGAAGAAGGAGTTTTACCGGAACAGTTAGAAAAAACAATCAACAAGCTGAACGATGAAGGTAATAAACCAAAACTTTTCTATACGGTTCCCAATTTTCAAAACCCGACCGGTATAACAACCAGCCTGCAAAGGCGCAAAGAAATTTTAGCGATTGCCTCCCGGCATAATATAATCATTATTGAAGACAACCCGTACGGCGATTTATGCTATGAAGGTAAAGTGCCTGCAACCTATATGTCACTTGACCAGAATGAGCAGGTAATCTACCTTGGTTCTTACTCAAAGATTTTAATACCGGGCATCAGGATCGGCTGGATGGCTGGGCCAAAGGTACTGATCGAAAAGATAGCTCTGGCTAAACAAACCACTAATCTTTGCTCCAGCTCACTGGGCCAGCAATTAGCTTACCGTCTTTCAGCAGCTGGTTATGTTGATCGCCACATTAAAAGCCTGATTAATTCTTACCGGGAAAAGCGTGATGTAATGTTAAAAGCGATGAAGCGCTATTTCCCTGCTGATGTAAAGTTTACTGAGCCAAAAGGCGGTTTCTTTATCTGGGTTGATTTCCCCGAATATTTTCCAACCAGTAAAGAAATCCTTGATCTGGCAATCAGCCATCACGTCGCTTTTGTGCATGGCGAAGGATTTTTCAGCCACGACAGTGGCGGTAGTCACGGTGCCCGTTTTTCTTTCAGCCAGCCAACAGTACCGGATATTGAAACAGGAATTAAAAAAATTGGTCTAATCCTTCACGGGCTCAACAGTAGCGGCACTCTGAAGGCTGTTGGACAGTAAGGTAACAATTAATGAGCAAATTAGTGATCGTCGACAGCAATTGCGCTAACCTGAGCAGCGTCTACCGGGCTTCACTGGCCGCCGGACTTACCCCGCAAGTTAGCGGCGAAACCCGGGATATTCTGACCGCAGATGCAATAATATTCCCCGGGGTAGGTTCTTTCAACCATGCGGTACAAGCGTTGCGCAAACAAAACCTAATTACTGTCTTGCAGGAATATTTTACGATGAATAAGCCCTTTCTTGGCATCTGCCTGGGAATGCAACTATTATTCGATGAGAGTGAAGAAAGCACAAAAAGTAATGATAAAGACTGCGCCGGTTTCCATCTGTTTTCAGGGAGGGTGGTTCGCTTTACCGGATCTTTACCCGTGCCACATGTTGGCTGGAATCAGGTTGCCCCTGTGAAACAACACCCCCTTTTTGCCGGACTGGACGAACAACCTTACTTTTACTTTACTCATTCCTACTATGTCTCCCCTGAGAAACCTAATGATCAGCTGGCTTTAACTAATTACGGAAATTTATTTGTTTCCGCAGTAGCAAAAGACCGGATCATGGGGGTCCAATTTCACCCGGAAAAGAGCGGGACAGCAGGCTTGCGCCTGCTCGCTAATTTTGGTAATATTATAGCCGACTAAGACTTGTAAAATAACAGATACGGGAGATAAAGGATGCTGGCAAAGAGGGTAATACCCTGCTTGGATGTGCGGGATGGCCGGGTAGTTAAGGGTACCCGCTTCATTGACTTGAAAGATGCTGGCGATCCGGTAGAGCGGGCGGACTTCTACAACCGGCAGGGAGCAGATGAGCTGGTTTTTTTAGATATTACCGCCTCTGTTGAGAAACGCAGAACAATACTTGACGTGGTTAAAAAAACTGCAGCAGTTGTTTTTATCCCACTTACAGTCGGCGGAGGAATAGACAATACAGATTTTATGCAAGAGTTACTCGAGTCTGGTGCCGACAAAATTTCACTGAATACAGCAATTCTTAAAGATCCTGAGTTAATCAGCCGGGGAGCTGATCGTTTTGGCAGCCAGTGCATCGTCGCCGCGGTTGACGCCCGACGGGTCAGAAAGGGTATTAACGATCAACCTGGCTGGGAAGTATACAGCCATGGCGGACGGCAGGCTACTGGCCGCGATGTTCTTGAATGGGCCGTTGAAGTAGAAAAACTTGGCGCCGGTGAAATTTTACTGACATCAATGGATGCTGACGGAACCCAGGATGGTTACGACAATCAACTTTTAGCT
>CAZCHW010000143.1:0-5624 GCA_964498375.1 uncultured Syntrophomonadaceae bacterium
GTATAAAAAATCAGGAGGTAAACGATGTCAGAAGAAAAAAAATTGGAACAGGAATTCAAGCAACTGCTAGATAAAATCCAACCGCTTGATCAGGAAGCAATGAACAAAGCCAGGGCAAGAATTGACAACCTGACTAAGCCACAGGGCAGCCTTGGCAGAATGGAGGATCTGGCTGTACAGCTGGCGGGTATTCACGGTGATTTCTTCCCTGTAGATTCGATTAAACGGGTTTTCGTCATGGCAGCGGACCATGGGGTAACGGAAGAAGGGATAAGCGCCTATCCGGCAGAAGTAACTGCCCAGATGGTTGCTAATTTCGTCAATGGTGGAGCGGCAATTAATGTTCTTGGGCGTCACAATAATGTAGAAGTAGAAGTAGTTGATGTGGGAGTTAAAAATGATCCGGACCTTCCTGGAGTCAGAAAGGTGAGAATAAAGTCCGGCACTGATAATTTCTACCGCAAGCCTGCCATGAGCCGCCTGGAGACCCTGCAGGCGCTCATGGCGGGGGTTCAATGTGCTGTTGAGGCTGCTGAACAGGGAATCAAGGTCCTGGCAACCGGGGAAATGGGTATCGGCAACACAACTGCCAGCAGCGCGGTTATGGCAGCTTTAACAGGTTACGAAGTATCCCTTGTTGTTGGCCGCGGTACCGGGCTGGATGATCAAAAACTTAAGTATAAACAACAAGTTGTGTCAGGAGCGCTTGAATTGCATCAACCAGATCCGGCAGACCCTGTAGCGGTCCTAAGCGCTGTCGGTGGACTGGAAATTGCCGCTTTGACCGGTTTGATTATTGCATCTGCCGCCCACCGTATCCCAGTTGTTATTGATGGTTTTATTTCCAGCACGGCCGCTCTTACAGCTGTTAAAATGGCGCACCTGGTCGCCGGATATCTGATTCCCTCGCATCTTTCTGCAGAGTCTGGGCATGCTTTGCTGATGGACTATTTGCAGCTTAAACCATATATCAATATGGGCATGCGTCTTGGTGAAGGAACCGGGGCAGTTTTAGCTATGAACCTGATCGAAGCTGCTGCTCGTGTAACCATTGAAATGGCGACTTTTGAAGATGCCGGGGTCAGTAATAAAGACGGGGTCCAGCAGGCTGAAAATGTGAAGGGAGAAAAGTAGATCGTGGATTTATACCTGGTTCGTCATGGTGAAACTGAATCGAACCGTGAGCGAAAATACACAGGCTGGACAGAATCTCCTCTTTCCGAGCAGGGGATATTGCAGGCAGAACGGGCCGCCCAGTACCTGGCAGATAAAAATATTGACGCCCTTTATTGCAGTGATCTTGACAGAGCACTGCAAACGGCCAGGATCATCGGCAGTGCTTCGGGGCTTCAACCCAGGGTCACATCGAAGCTGCGGGAAATTCATTTTGGCAGATGGGAAGGAATGACCTTCAATGAAATACAGGCTTCCTGGGGAGACCGGATCAATCACTGGCTCGATGATCCATTTCGCCGTTCTGCCCCGGAAGGTGAAACCCTGGAAAAAGTGTGCCGCCGCATGCAGACTTTTCTCGATACGGTATCCCGCAGTTATCCTGATGGCAATCGGGTAGTTGCAGTGAGTCATGGAGGGTCAATCCGCGCTCTTCTCTCTCATGTAATGGGTCTTGATCCAAAAAAGTTCTGGGATTTAAAAATCGACAATGCCTCGGTCAGTTTGGTTAAATTTGATGGCTTCCAGCACAAGCTGATTTATTACAACAAAACAGCACATTTAACTCCCGATGGTTGCTGATATATCAGGAAAGCAAGACAGGTTTTAATTGCCAGAAGAGAAGGAAAGGAAGGATAGAAGGTATGACTATTAACAGTTCCATAGGTGATCGGGTTTTTGTATCCTGGAGCGGAGGGAAAGATTCTTACCTTGCTTTTCTTAAAGCGAAAGAGCAGGGGTTGCAGCCTGTTTGCCTGCTGAGTTTTGTTGGCGACGATGGACAAAGCCGCTCACATGGCCTGAAAACAGTGATGCTGCAAATGCAGGCTGATGCTTTGAATATACCTCTGGTCACCGAAACGGTAACCTGGGCCGGCTATGAGCAAGGGTTTGAGCAGGCAGTAAAAAAATTGAAAAAAGATTATCAGATTACTGGCGGGGTTTTTGGCGATATTAACTTGCCAGAGCATCGCGATTGGGTTAAAAAAATGGCTGACCGCTGTGCAATTGATTATAATCTGCCCCTGTGGCAGATGGAGGAACTGGCAGTTGCTGAAGAGCTGGTGAGGCGCGGAGCAAAAGCGATGATCGTGGCGATTCGCAGTGATCTGGTTGATCAAAGCTGGCTTGGCCGTTTCCTTGATCAGGACTATATCAACTACTGTCTTTCAATAGGAATTTCTCCCTGTGGAGAAGGAGGAGAAGCCCACACCCTTGTTGTCGATGGTCCGTTGTTCAGTAATCCGCTTGAATTCAGCAGGGGGGAAATAACCAGATTGGAAAAACATGCCCTGCTTTCGGTCGATCCGGTAGCTTCCTGATCAAGGTGTAGCTTGATCAAATAAAACAACCTGCCCGGGTTTTCAGGTAAGAGATCAGAAAACACCCCTTTTGGGGTGTTTTTTTGTAGATATTTACATATAAAAAAAATTTTTCTGGCAACTTGAAAGTAAATACTTCTGTTTGAGGCGAAATAACAGTAATTTGCTATTATTTGCAGAGTTATATGTATATAAAATTCATTTTTACGAAGAAAAAAGTAGTGACAGCGTATAAGACAGCATGCTACAATTAATAACAGCTGTTTACGGAAAATATTTAAGGTTTTTGTTATAAGACAATATAACAAAATATTTTAATCAGGCTTAAATATTTTAATTAAAATGCAGGATTGCCCTTGTGGTTATTGAATTTAATATATAGTTGGAAGGATGACTGTATTCGATAATTGATAAAAACTTAGCTTATTATTATATCCTAAAGCAGAGGTGATAGATGACAGGGCTTTAAGAGGGATAGAATTTGGGTTGATCAGAGAGGCAGGGCAAGACAAAAGTCAAGGGGGCTTTAATGTGAAGCGTGTATTAAGCTTTTTAGGAATAGTAATGTTAGCCGGTCTGCTGTTAATCGGCATAATCGGTTGTGGTGACCAAACTCCGGACGAAGGAACCCCGGACGATGGCCCTGCAGTTGACGTTGATGTGGTAAAGATTGGTTTTATCGGCCCGATTACCGGCCCGAATGCCTACCAAGGTGTAGGAGCAAGAAATGCTTTTGAAATGGCAATTGAGATGGCCAATGAATCAGGCGAATACCCATATGCCATTGAAACAATAGTGCTTGACGATGCATCAGAACCTGCTACCGGAGCTGCTGCAGCCCAGCGCATCGTTGATGATTCTGCTGTGGTAGCTGCTATTGGCCATTGGAATAGTCCTGTTGCCGATGCAACCATTCCTGTTTTCAAACAGGCTGAAATTCCCTTTATTATCTGGGGTGCAATTGCTCCTCAGTTAACTTCAGCGGAAAATTATCCCTACATAACCCGTGTTGCTTTAACCAACCACCAGCAGAATGTTGGTTTGGTCAGGTTCCTGGTTGAAGAGATGGGCTATACCAGGTTTGCAATTGTTTCTGACACAACGAGCTACGGTGTTACTAACACAGAGTCATTCACCTCCATTTTGGAAACCTACCCCGATGTGGAACTGCTTGATGTGCATGAGATTCATGTTGGCGAAACCGACTTCAGGCCAGTGCTGACCTCAGTTCAGGCTTTAAACCCGCAGGTAGTTAAGTTTGGCGGAGTTGTAACAGAAGGTGGCCTGGTAAGGCGCCAGATGCACGAACTCGGTATGGACAACATCCTGATGGTTGGAATTTCGGGAATTGCTGATGAAAAGTTAATCGAAATTGCTGGTGAAGAAGCGATTGAAGGAGTTATTACTGCTAAGCCGGGAAGTTCGATCGAGAAAATGAACGGTGGTCCCGAATTTGTAGAAGAATACGATTCGCGCGGCTTCGCTGAGCCGTTTGGTGTTTACGGCCCATATGCTTATGATGCTGTTGGGATCATTCTGCAGGCGCTGAAAGAAGTTGGCCCGGATCGCGCAGCTTTAATTGATGCGATCACCGGAACCAGCTTTACCGGTCTGCTTGGGACAACCACATTTGATGAAATCGGACAGACTGAAAACATTCTGGTTTCAATTCAGGTGGCTCAGGACGGACATTTTGTTGACTGGGAAGAATCGGAATACGCAGCCGGGTTAAGAACTCTGCCCGGTTTAGAATAAAAATAGCGATATAATAAATATGCCCTGCCTCTCTTTTTTTTAGTCTGGAAATTTGATTACAAGGTTTGTTAAAGGAGTGCAAGTCAATTATGTTAGCTCAGCAGATCATGAATATTCTACTGTTGGCCTGTATGTACAGTGTAATAGCAATCGGTTTTTCGCTCTTCTTCGGCGTGCTTGATGTGGTTGTCTTTTCCTGTGGCGATATTGCGATTGCCGGGGCTTATTCGTTTTTGTTTTTCTTTGTGATAATGCAGCTGGCTTCAGGTTTGGCTGGAATGCCTTACCTTTTAGTATTGCTCATAATAATAGCGGCAGCCGCCTTGATGGGCGGGATGGTTGCGTTGATTGCCTTTTACGGAACTATTAACCCTTACCAGAAAAAATCAGCCCTGATGCCTTTGATTGCTACAATTGCCTTTGGTGTAATTATCAGGGAAGCGATCGGGCTCTTTTATCCTCAGGGTCGTAACCCGCAGTTGTTTCCCACTATTTTCCCCGAAGGAACATTTTTTAATTCGACGCTGTTTTCTTACGAAAGAATGGCAATTCTGGCCATAACCCTGATCATGTTAACTGTCCTTTTCCTGATTGTTACGAAAACAAAATTCGGACAGTCGATCCAGGCGATCTCTCAGAATAGAACTGCAGCGATGATGTGCGGTGTAAATCCGACAATCATCTTGCCGCTAACTTTTCTGCTGGGTGGATTTTTGCTCGGTATCGGCGGTTTCCTGATTGGCAGTTACTACAATATTGTATCGTTCTCGTCAGGATCGATGCTTGGCCTTAAAGGCTTCAGTGCTGCAGTTATTGGCGGACTGGGTAATGTTTATGGCGCAATTGTCGGTTCTCTGCTAATTGCTGCCGCAGAAGTGCTAGTGTCCGGTTATGTGCCCGGTGGAGCTGCTTACGCCGGTGTTACCGCTTTCCTGGTGGTTATTGTGTTCATGCTTTTCCGGCCCCAGGGTATACTAGGCGAGACTACAATCGACAAAGTTTAATTGCTGCTCCCGGCTGGAATAACCGGCTGTTTAACTGAATTTGTTTTACTTGAGGAGGTATTAATGTTTTCATGGCCAGGCCTGGAACAATAGAAATTAATAAAAGCAACGGGATTATGGCAGTCATAGCGATCAGCCTGTTGCTGATGACCGGTTTTTATTTTGTTATTTCTTCATCTGCCTATTTAAGTATGTTTTTTCTGGCGCTTATCGTCAGTGTAATATTGCTCTCTGAAAGACTGGGCTACCTGGAATTTGTATTTGAGCTGTTCCGCTTGCATAGTAAACTGGCGATGTTGTTAATTGTGGGGTATGTTTTTGTTCTGCCCTTTATCCTCAGACAGGGTTACCTGATGCATATTCTAATTCT
>CAZCHW010000144.1:0-5624 GCA_964498375.1 uncultured Syntrophomonadaceae bacterium
TTTAAAATAAGAGGAGTTTTAATTTCCTCGTAACCGGCCCTCCGATGTTCAACTCGCCAGAAATCTGTTAGTTCCTGCCAGATCACCATACCGTTATTATGCAGGAACGGAAAACCGGGCCCTTCTTCGTGCAGGGTGAACAGTTCAAGGTCGCGGCCAATTTTGCGATGATCCCGTTTTTTTGCTTCCTCTAGCATGTGTAAATGTTCTTCCAGCATTTCTTTGGTGGGAAATGCAGTACCATAAATTCTTTGCAACATCGGGTTCTTTTCACTGCCCCGCCAGTAAGCGCCGGCCAGGGCAGTCAGTTTAAAAGCTTTAACCAGACCGGTGTGGCTCAGGTGAGGACCAGCGCAGAGATCTATAAAATCACCCTGTTCATAGTAGCTGATTACCACATCTTCGGGTAAATCTTCAATCAACTCAACCTTGTAGGTTTCGTTTTTTTCCTTGAAGAGCTTTAAGGCTTCTTCCCTGCTGGCCTCGCTGCGGATAATCGGCAATCGTTCCTTAACTATCTTTTTCATCTCTTTTTCGATCGCGGGCAGATCATCGGCAGAAATAGGCTCTCCAAAATCAATATCGTAGTAAAAACCATTTTCTATAGCCGGCCCGATCCCAAGTTTAGCTTGGGGATAAAGTCTTTTAACAGCATGCGCCATTACATGGCTGGCACTGTGCCGGTAAATTTCAGCACCGGGGGGGGAATTAAAATCGACAAATGCTACTTCACTGTTCTCTTGCAGCGGCTGGTTTAAATCACATTGCTGACCATCTACCAGAACAGCTAGCAGGTTTTTATTTTCAGCAACCTGTTCACGATATAAATCCATACAGGTGGTGCCCTGTGGATATTCCATTTCCTGTCCGTTTTGCATTTTCACTTTTATAGTCAAGGGCTTTGGCCTCCTTTTAACGCAGATAAATAATTAACTAAAATGATACGACCCCTTGTTCCTGCTGTCAAGAGAATAAACCTGGTTCAGCCTTTCAGATTAAGAGCAGCCGGAAGCAGCTCAATTTCTACCGGTGCCCGACCTGGCTGTTCACCATCAAGATCCAGCATTGCTCCTTCAAGAGATGTAATAGAAATTTTACGACCACGCAAGCTTTTAATCCTGGGGTGAGTTAAATGCCTGCCTCCATAAACCTTGGGCAGGTTGAGCAGAAGAGAAATCTTACTTAAACCGCGTAAAATAATAATATCAAAAAGTCCATCATCAACGATCGCTTCAGGGGCTATACACATTCCCCCGCCAAAATAACGCCCGTTACCAACCACTACAACAGTCACCGGCTCATGGCAAATTTCAACTCCATCGACTGTAATTGCCATTTCTTTGTTTTTATATAGCATCAGGCTGACCAGGGTTCCCCACAGAAAGGAGACAAAGCCGCCTAATGCTTTGCTGGTCCGGTTAACCCGCGCCACTGTATCTCCATCAAGACCCAGCCCGGCAATATTGATAAAGTAACGGGTTAAACGCTCACCGGTGTTACCGGTAAAGTTAACCCGCCCGAGATCAACAGGGCGCGGAGGAATTTTTAAAATATGATCCACTGCATCTTTAATGACCGGCGGAGTGCCGATTGTGCGGCCAAAATCACGTCCAGTACCAGTCGACATAAAAGCTGCCGAAGCTTGCCTGTTGATTAATTGTCCTTCATAAAAAAAACCGTTTACCACTTCATTGGCTGTTCCATCTCCACCAACAGAAATAATTAAGTTATATCCATCCTGTAAAAATTGCCGGGTGATTGCTGTAGCATGTTCAGGACCTTCAGTGAATTGATAACTTACATCAATTCCGGCTTCAGAAAATGCAGCGGTAACCTCTGGAAAGCGCTTGGCGGTATTACCATTAGCAGAAGCAGGGTTAACAACCAGGGCAATCTTGGATGTTTGCATTCATGGCACCTCCAAATAATTCTGGTAATCAGAGCACCGACTAATTATAGCATAATTTACAGGCAAATCGACCTTTAGCCTCAGGAACCATTATGCCTGGCTGCCCGGCAAAAACGTTTCGACTGTTTAAGCTAATCATTCTTGATCCAGGGGTTACAAACGACTATAGATCTTTGATTGTTCAACTTCAGGGATCATTTTATTAATCACCAATGCCATCATGACAATTCCGACCAGGCTGATCAGCCACCGGGTTAAAGCAAAGGGGCTGCCCAGTGAAGTTATTTCAAACAACAGCATGGGAATCTTCATCGTTGACCAGGCACCAAGAAAAATCAAGACATTACTAAATTTTACTCCTTTCTGAATCATTATCGCCGCCAGAGGGAAAGCAGCATATAGAGGACCGGCTGCAGCAGCCCCCAGTAGTATGCTTAGTCCTATTCCCAGGGCACCAGACTGCTCACCCATAAAACGCATAAACTGTTCCCGGGGCACCCAAACATCCAGAAGGCCTATCAGGAGAAAGATGGGGGGAAGAATTGCCAGCATAGTCAGAAAGTGATTACGAGTGTTGATCAGTATAGTCAAACCCAGGTCATGATTATTCAAGAGGATGATAATGTTAACAATCATAACTACAATAAATAACAGATAGGGTTTAAAAAGTTTCATTTCAGGATCACTCCAATTATGAGTGCTGCCAGGAAAGAGTAAAGATAGGCAAAACCATTGCGTAACAGGGTTGCTTTCCACCCAATAAATCGAGCTTCAAGCGGCGCTGTAACTGTTCCAACCATAGTCAGGGTTGATACAAAAACTACAATCTGCATAATACCTGCACCGCTGTCTAAAAGCGTTGCAGCCATAGGGTATGCAATAAAAGCAGGGATGAGGGTAATTGCACCAATGATCGACGTAAGCAGCATCCCGCCAAAACCACTATTCTGACCTAGCCCTCTAATGACAAGATCCGGCGGTAGCAAGGCTAAGACAAGTCCAATCAAGGCAAAAACACCAGCAAGGGCCGGCAAAATGTTTAAAAAAGCTTTCCAGGATCTAAGCAGGGCTATTTTGGTTTTATTACGATCCCGTAAAAATGAAATAGTTAATATAATAATGGCCAGAAGATAAAGAAATATTTCAAACAACTTACTCACACTCCCGCTTTTCTCTTGATTCTGCAAAAAATACGATGGCACATCATTGCAAGACCATAAAAGAGGGGACCCCAAATAGCCCCCTCACCGAGCATTACACCATGGAGAAACAGTAATTATTAGCGGGCTCCACCGCCACCACCGCCGCCACCACCACCGCCACCGCCGGAAAATCCTCCCCCGCCGCCGGAACCGGAAGATGTTGCCGAACGAAATGCGGTTTTAAAAGATTGTTCCAGGGAGCTGGTGACATTGTTAAAACGGGTCGGGTTAGCAGCAAACGCTCCATAGGCCGGCCAGGCTACAAAGCTGCTGTCTCTCAGTTCGGGATAAACCAGTTTCAGTTGTTCCATTACTTCTTTTGCTACACCCAGCACAACAGCATAGACCAGGTAGTGTTCCCAAACAATTAAAGAAGGAATTGTCGATTGATCAAGACGGGAAAAGTGCTGAAGAAATTTCTTAAATGCCCGCCATTTATTGTATTGATCTGTCCCATAAGGAGTCGTGCGTTTAAGCAGGGCAAAGGCAACTACCAGCAGCGGCCCGAAAATCACACAGACAATTCCGGTTACAAGCATGTTCAAAAAAAACATTGGGATAGCGATTACAGATATGGCGATGCTAACAATAATTCCCGGCCAGTAAGGTCCTTTAAAAAACTGCCGTTTCTCTGAAGCTGCTTTGATTCGTTCTGTCCAGCTTTTATAAAACTTATAAGTGGTTTCACGGTTCTTTTTCCCAAAGTCCTCTATCGCTTTCAAGGTTACACCATCAGGCTTGCGGAGGGCGACCTTCTCGAATATGAAGGAATAAAGAAGCTGTTCATGCTTTTGCAGACTATCTTTACCTTCCATGGGAATCACCCGGAAATCGGTAAACTCACGCTTAAAAATTCTACCGCGCACTGCCTGATATTCTTCGAGACGAAGATGTCACGCCGCGCCAGATCCATTACCGTTGCAGTAAAATCTTCGGGACCAGTCCGCCCTTTGCGAATCAGGTAACCTGCTTCTGCCGGACTGTATTCGCCAGGTAAATCTCTGAAGTAATCACCGCGGTATGCATCGGGATGTCGTCGTGCTTTAATCAGGCTGATTAGGTAATAAATAAAACCGACCAGGATCAGCGTAGGTCCAAGCAGGAAATCAACCCGGCCGAGAGTCCGCTTCAGGTTAGCTTCCCTGGCCCACTTTTCTTCATCTTCAAGCATACCGGGCAACCCTTCACGGCCGCTGTAGTTAGCCGCCTGAGTAACAAGCTGCAGTGGAAACGCTACCCGTCCTTCCAGGAAAGTCCGGGCCGGCAAATCTTCTACAATCCATTCTACCGTAGCTGCGTCAACGATCCTGACAGATCCATCAAGCGGTCCATGTCCCCAGGCCCGAATAGACTCTGCAGCCGCACCTTCAGGCAAATACAGAATTACCCTGGCATAGTCGGTTTTCTCGTCCCATTCATCGCCGATGAACTGCCAGTAAAGCTCTGCAACATCGTTATGCACTAATACAGCATTATCGACCACGTACGAAATGATAAAAGTTCTGTCCTCGTTATTAGCTTCAAAACTCCAGTCGATGTAAACCTGATCGCCCTGATAATCAACATAGTAAACCCCGGGAATATCCTGGGTACCAACCGGCTTTTGCTCATATATAAGTCCACCTTCACCTACAGTTACATCTCGGATAGTTGCGTTAAACTTCAAAGGAATGTAGACCCAGGCCCCACGATAGCGACCATCAAAGCGAAAAGTCCTTTCCTCTACAACGAGCATCGAGCCGTCCTGTCTTACTTCCGCTTCAATAACAACTGAAGGAAAATAAAAAGAGCGGTTATCCTGAGCCCCGGCGGAAGCCGGGGTAATCACAATTACCGCAATAATAACCAATAAAAATATTACTATACGATCAAAAGTGCCTAAACTCTGAAGATAGTTGGCTCTACTCATTTCGCCCGACCCCTAGAATTCTACTTTCACAGCTTCACGGGCCGCTGCTTCTTCATCCAGATTGAAGTACTCTTCTTTATTAAAACCAAACATGCCAGCTACCAAAACAGTCGGAAAACGCTCAATGGTCGTATTGTAGGTCATCACAGTATCATTATAGAACTGCCTGGAAAAGGCAATTTTACCTTCAGTATTGGTTAGTTCCTCCTGGAGTTGTCTAAAATTGGCATCAGCTTTCAGTTCCGGATAACTTTCAGCAACTGCGAAAAGGCTTTTTAAGGCTCCCGAAAGCATGTTTTCCGCACCGGCCTGTTCCTGAACATTGGAAGCCTGAATCGCCATATTACGAGCCTGGGTCACTTTTTCGAAAGTTTCTCTTTCGTGGGTAGCATACCCTTTTACAGTATTAACTAAGTTGGGTATTAAATCATAACGTCGTTTTAGTTGAACTTCAATCTGTGCCCAGGCGTTTTTAATCCTCTGGCGCAGGGTAACCAGTCTGTTGTAAATACCAATCAGTGCTACAACTATGAACCCTAAAATACCAAGAATAACCCACCACATACGGCTCATCTCCTTTTTTAATTGATAAAGCATGGTAACA
>CAZCHW010000145.1:0-5614 GCA_964498375.1 uncultured Syntrophomonadaceae bacterium
GGGACAGCGATTCTTTCGATTGGTCGGTCTTTTCTTTCACTCCACCCATCAACTGTTCTATTTCACCCATTAAATCACCAATTTCTTCGGCAGCGCGGGCTGAATTCTCAGCCAGCTTACTTACCTCCTGGGCTACTACGGCAAAACCGCGCCCGGCTTCGCCGGCCCGGGCTGCTTCAATCGCAGCGTTAAGAGCAAGCAGGTTAGTCTGGCGGGCGAACCCTTTAATGGTCTTAACCACAGAAAATATATTCTTGGAAAAAGCAGTCAGCTGCTCTACCGCTTCACCGGTTTCATTAATTGATGCTGTATTTTCAGCCATGTTTTCCTCAGCCTGCTGCAGGGCAAGCATCCCCGCGTCAACGGCCTGCTGATTTTCTTCAGCATGACGCATCAGCTCTTCTCCTGCTTCCACGGCAGACTGCATCTGCTGTTCGATCACTTTAATGCGGCTGCTTACTTCTTCCACGGCCCCAACTACCCTGGAGTTGCCCTCTGCCACACCGTCCAGCGCTGTAGCCATATCCTCCAGCTCTTCTTTTATCTTCTGGGTGCTTCTGGTAATTTTGCGCGATGAAAAGACCATTGTATTCCCTGTACCGGAGGTGTGGGCCAGCAAGTCTCTGAATTCCTGGTTTAAGTCACCACTTTTTCGCAGGGTAGAAAAAGCTGCACCGGCCCCTTTCAACAAGAAAAGAGACAAAACAACCGAAATAAACAGTGCAGCAACCAGGGCAATAATATTATAGAGAAAGTCAAGGGGGCTGAAGTATAAAAAGAGCAGCGCTGCCGGAAGACAAACCAAAACCACTTTTAAGGTAGAAATAAGGCGGGCCAAGTTTTAATCCCCTTTCACCGAACCAAACAAACAGGCAGGTTATAAATCAGTGACATTATAAATAGAAATATCGGACCTTTATTTATTCTGCAGCCGCAGGTTCTTCTGTTTTTGCCTGCCCGATTGCCGACTGCCAGGCTTCAAGAAGCAGTGAAATGTGCTTTTCCACTTCCCGGATCACCTCAGGATCTTTTTTAATATTCGCCTGTACCAGCTGGTGGTGCATATATTCATAAATCTGAAACAGGTTACCAGATAGATCAGGCATTTCTGGATTAAGCGAACCCATCAGCTCACAGAGAATATCCTGGACACGGCCGAGCAAACGGTTTGTTTCTTCAACATCACTGTCTTCCATCGCTTCGCGGGCCTGACCCAAAAACTTGAGCGCTCCGCTGTAAAGCATCAGCAGCAGGGTTCCCTGATCGGCTGTTTCCACCTGTGTTTGTCGATAACTCTGGTAAGGATCTCTTAATGCCGACATTGATTAATCACTCCATTCTATTTCTGTTTATTCAGCTTACAGGGTTGTTCATCAGATCGTATTCGAGACCGCCCTTATTCCTGGCGATTTTGCTGCATCATCAGGTCAAATGTAGCCATCAGGCCGGTCTGTTCCTGAATCCTGGCAATGTACTGCTCCATGAAAGTAAACTGACGCACCAGACGCTCTTCGCGTATTTCGAGCCGCCGCTCAAGCATTTCAATTCGATCCTGGTACAGTGAAACCTGGCGCTGCAGGTAATTCTGGCGGTTCTGCACCACCCCGTTTGCCCCAACCATTTTACGGGTAAAATCCTGCAGTTGATGAGCCAGGCCTGCTGTCCCGCGGGCAAATCCTGTTGAATCAACCACTGCTTCGCGCCCGAAAAGTTTGAAGATGCCTTCAGGATCGTCAGCCAGGGCCGCACGCAATTTGCTCTCGTCAAGGACAAGAATACCTTCTTCATCGGAAGCCATAATGCCAATTGAAGCCAGGCTGTTATAACCGAGGGGTTCGGATGGAGGGGCAACAGCAAGTGTTAAGGTTGCCAGGTTAGAAGGGTTCCCGGAACCAAGATCAACACGCACCCCTTCGATGCTGTCACCAGAATGGAAAGTTTTCCCGTTATGGCGCCAGGTCTGGGTTGCTGCATGATAGGTTAATTCAATTTTAGCAGCAGCACCGGTATACTGCCCGGTAGCCGAAGCTGTAAAACTTGTTCCCGCTGCTCCTGCATAAACCAGGGAAGCCGCAACGTGATTACTACCCGGAACATCTGGAACCATCCCATGCATTAGTGTTCGCAGCTGCCGCTCAATCCGCATTAAATCGCTGCTGCCCTGCAAGGGGCCTTCTTTGTCCTTCTGGAGAACCCGCAGGTAAGAATTAACTTCATTGATCGATTCAACAAAAAGTTTAATCTCCTCAACCGCTGCATCATGATCTGGTACCACTTCCAGAGTCGAGCGTCCTTCACCGGTCAGGGTTAATTCCAGGCCGGAAATAACATCGGTTAATGTATTGGAACTGCGTACCATTTCCAGACCGTTAAGAGTAAAAACTGCGTCGTGGCCTGCTTCAGTCACATGTAAAAAATCGGGTGCAGCAGCATTACCGCCCAGGTTTATCAGATTTAAGCCGGCCAGAATCTGGTCATTTCCGTACCGGGTTTCACCGGCGCTGTTCAACGGTTCATAGTCATAGGCCTGAATCTGGCCATTACCGCCCTGGATTACACTCTCTAAAACCAGACGATAGTCGCCTTCGTTGGCCATCACCACTGCGGCAATTACCCCGGTATCGGCAGCCCTCGCATTTACCTTTTCAACCACGGTTAAGAGCGAATCGTTCTCACCGATTGTAATCAAATTCGTTTCATTAACGTCATCATCCATGGTCAAATTAAACTGGTTAATAGCTAAAACTTCGCCTGTTTCATCAACGATTTCGCCGCGCAGGCCAAAGGTACCGAGCGGGTGATCGCCCAAAAATGTAAAAGGCTGGCCCGACTGGTCATAGGCAACCCAATCGCCACCCTCCTGACTCATGGTAAAAAGCGGCTCTGCCATATCAACCGGCCACCCCTTGCCGGTATAATATGCTTCCAGTTCTTCCAACAGGTCTCCGTCAGCACCATCGGTAAAAGAATTTAAGTAGATATTTATCTCAGTGGCACCGGCAGCGATTAGCTCTTCACTGAAGACCAGGTCGGCCGGGTTTAAGGTATGGCTCTCTGAGGCACTTCCGCTGAGCACAGCATGGAAGCCGCCGCCCATATTACCACGCAGCCAGCTGTTTGTTTCAGCTTCAAAAGTAAGGTTTTCCAACCCTTCCGGGGGACGGCCAGTCGAAAGATGAAAGGTGCCGAACAGGCCCAGCGCGCTGTTAGGATTACTGATCTGCCCGGCAACATTAGGCGGTTTAGAAGCAACGGTATGATAATTGGCCAGCCGGCTTACCTCGAACCGGTAATTGCCCTGAACCGGAGTTCCGCTGACCCGTGCTGTTAAAACTTCTTCGTTGCCTGATTTTGGAACCGGCGCTGTAAAAGTCAAGCGGTTTTGCAGCGGTGGCAAGGTGCGGCTTAAAGTATCAAGCCGCGCATTAACTTCGCGCCACAGTTCGGCAATTTGTTCAGTACGCTCAATCTGGGCTTCTTTACGGCGAATCGGCTGACGTTCAAGTTCCATCAGCTCTTCAATAATGCTGTTTATATCTATACCTGATGAAATTCCCCGCACGCTAACACTCATAGTTAACCACCCTTAATGCATCTGTTAATCTGTTACCCGAGAAAACAGGGTTTATGCAGAATTTCTAAACCCGCACGTCCCGCATCTTGCCAATCAGACTTTTCATCTCGCCAACTACATCAAGCATCTTGCGGTTCGGGATCTCCCGGATTACTTCGTTATTATAAACATCAACCACCTGAACCATCCAGCGATCGGCACGCTGATGCTTTTGAAACCGCACTGAACGCTGCGAGGACCCGGTACTGGTTTGATCGCGCTTTACTTCACGCACTTCCGGGCGAGCATTTATTTCGCCTTTCCTTCCAGCCTGATAAGCTCCAAGGGTATCAATTCTCATCGCTCTCACCTCGTTGAATCTTTTCACCGGCAGTTAAGCTACAAACCGCCTTTAATTTTAATATCGTCAGGACAGCAGAAAAATAAATAGCAAAATCATAAAAGATAAGGGGCGGATATTGCACCGCCCCATCATTTTGAATTAGTTTTTCGGCCTTAACTGTCAGGGTTTACTGCAACAGCATCAGTACACTCTGCGGTTTCATGTTTGCCTGGGCCAGCATTGAAGTTCCGGCCTGCATCATGATCTGGTTGCGGGTAAACTCAACCATTTCCATGGCAAAGTCGAGATCGCGGATCCGCGATTCCGCTGCCGAAAGGTTTTCCGCAGCAACACCCAGGTTGTTAATGGTGTGCTCCAGCCGGTTCTGCACCGCCCCCAGCTTGGCCCGCTCACTCGATACCCGCTGAATAGCATAGTCGAGCTGACTGATTGCCCGGTTAGCCGACATCCTGTTGGTAACCAGGATATTATCCACGCCCAGGGCCTCGGCGCTCATATCGCCAATTGCCGCAGCTACATCCTGCAGTGGATTCGCCCCGATATGAAAGACCATGGTGTTATCGGAAAGGTGAATGTAAATACTGTCGCCATCGTTGGAATCCCAGCGGAAAGCATTACCGTCTGTTTCAACAAAGATTCCGGCCATGGGATCAAATTTAACATCGACATTTTCATGCACAACTCCTACGAGCAAATTACCGACAATGCGGACGTTTTCGGCAATAACATCTTCCGGATCATGCGCATTGCTGACGGTAACGTTGAACTGGTTTTCCACAGATTGCTGCAGGGTAGTCAGACTGAGCGCATTTATTACTCCTTCATCGCCGCTGAAGCGGATCTCTCCATCTTTGCCTGTCACTGCCGACTGGATCACAAATGTTCCTGTAACAGTAAAGAAACCTTCTTCGTCTCTGTTTGCTTCAGTGACAAAACGCACGTAAGAGTTGGCTTCGCTGTTAAAGGCCTGCTGCCCAAGGCCTTCATGGATAGCATGGTTCAACTTATCCTCGACATCCTGGATTGTGTCCGATCCAAAAATGGTAATCGAGGTTTTCTTTCCGTCACCCTGCACCAGGTTAATTGTCTTCGGATCCTGGACAAGGAAATTACCATTGGCATCCCAGAAGCGGTCAATGTCGTAGATGGCGCTGTCCAGCCCGGCCACTTCACCGATATTGATAACTACTTCACCAACTTCATCCAGCAATGTTGTATCTGCTAAAACTACCTTATCCCCGTTAACAATGTTCATGGCAATAATACTGCTCAGGGTTGGTCCGGATTGGCCGGGGATAGTGGTTTCAATACTGTCTGCACCACCTGAGGCCCATTCAGCTGTGGCAGCGCCGAAAGAGATAGGTTCTCCCGGATCGTTACTGAACGTTGCAGTAAATAAAATATCAGTACCGGGTGTTGTTGCAGCAACAGCAACGGTCCCTCCATTACCTGCGCCCATATCCAGTAAGGCTTGAAGTCCTTCTTCAATTCTTCCAGCTAAAACAGTTTCATCAGAGGCAGTTTCAATTACTGTGGTAAAACCATCCAGGGTTAAACTGAAGTGCCCTGCGGTACCAATTCCTGCATCAGTAGTATCAGCAGCAAACGTAAGTGTTCCTATTTCAGTAGTTCCAGCTATTACTGGAGTTTCACCGTCATAAGCTGTATCATAAGTGGTAAGTACCAGCTCACTGACA
>CAZCHW010000146.1:0-5612 GCA_964498375.1 uncultured Syntrophomonadaceae bacterium
GCCAACAAGACAGACATTAGCAGCGGGAACGACATGGTGCTGACTGTTGATGACCTGTGCTACAGCACAGCCAGTGCACTCGGCGGCCTGTTGAGAATTACTGATCTTGAACAGATTATTAACCTTGCAGATCAATGCAACCGACTAGGTTTAGATCCGATCAGCGCCGGCAACCTTGTTTCTTTTGCAATAATGGCTGGTCAGAAGGGCCGTTTGGATGAAGCTCCGATCCTTGGCGATTTTCCTTCAATTCGCCGGTTTATAACTTCATTGGCCATGGTTGATGGCCCGGGAGCCTTATTTGCAGAAGGGATTGCAGAAGGAGCCGCAGCGCTGAGTCTTGCTGAAGCTGCAGTGCATTTTTACGGACTTGAACCGGCCGGTTTTGATCCCCGTTCGATCAGGATGGCTGCTCTGGTTAACCTGGTGGCTGCTTTTGGAGAGCCTTACCCGGAGAGTCTTTATTTTCCAAGACATGACCAGGGATTATACAGCCAGGAGAATCAAAGCAATATAACGCACGTATTTATTGAACGTGAGGACAGGATAAATATACTGGACAGCCTGCTTTTCTGCCGCAACTGCCATCTTATGGTTCAGTGGGAAGATTTAATCCGCGCTCTTTACTGCCTGACCGGGGAACGTTACAGCGTTGCTGATTTGATTAACCTGGCAAACAGAATTACTTCAACGATCAGGCTCTTCAACCTGAATGAAGGTGTTTCTGCAACTGATATGATCATGCCTTCAGGGTTGCTTAGAGAGCCGGTAAATAAAGAATGCAGTGTAAAGATAGATCATGAATTGGAGTTGATGCTTAAAGACTATTACTTGTTACGCGGCTGGAATGAAGATGGAGTGCCCCCATTGTGGAGCAATAATATTTTAAATTCAAGGAGGAGTATTAAATGTCTGTAGATGCAACTAAACAAAAAAAAGAAGATAACACTCTAACGGCAACCCTGAATATGATTAAACAGTCGATTGAGCTCTCAGAGCTTTCAAACGATGTTTACGAGCACCTGAAAACGCCGATGCGCTTTGTTGAGGTGGCTATTCCGGTTGAAATGGATGACGGCAGCACCAAGGTTTTTACCGGGTACCGGTCCCAGCATAACAACGTTTTTGGTCCTTACAAAGGTGGTATCCGTTACCACCCTGCCGTAACCACCGACAGCATTAAAGCTTTATCGATGTGGATGACCCTGAAGTGTTCGCTCGTCGGAGTTCCTTTTGGCGGAGGAAAGGGAGCTATCGTTTGTGATCCGGCAACGATGTCACTTAAAGAGAAAGAAAGAATGACCCGGAGCTATGTTAGAGCTCTCGGCTCTATGCTCGGCCCGGAAACAGATATTCCTGCTCCCGATGTTGCTACCGATGCGCAGGTTATGGCCTGGGTCGCCGACGAGTACAGTAATATAATGCGCGTTCCTTCCTTTGGTGTGGTTACCGGTAAACCTCTTGCTGTTGGCGGTTGTGTAGGCAGGACCGAGGCAACCGGCCGGGGTGTATTCTTTGTGACCCGGGAAGCGGTCAAAGCTCTTGATATGTCCCTGGAGAATTCAAGAATTGCCATTCAGGGTTTCGGTAATGTCGGCAGCAATGCAGCGCTGCTTTTTGCCGATGCAGGAAGCCCTGTAGTTGCCATTGGCGATGTCAGCGGAGCTATCCATAATCCGAAAGGTATTGATATTTATAAGCTGATTAATTATGCTGAATCTAACGGCGGTCTGATTAAAGGGTTTGATGGTGCCGAAGCAATTAGTAACGAAGATTTGCTCACAGTTGATTGCGACATTCTAATTCCTGCCGCTCTGGAAAATCAGTTGAAGGGATCTAATGCAAATCAGGTAAAAGCCAAACTGGTTATTGAAGGAGCCAACGGGCCGACTACACCGGAAGCAGACCAGATTCTTAAAGAAAAAGGAGTGCTGGTTGTTCCTGACATTCTGGCAAACAGCGGTGGTGTGACCGTGTCCTATTTTGAATGGGTCCAGAATAACTACGGTTTCCGCTGGGATCTTGATACAGTTAACCGTCGTCTTGAAGAGAAGATGACCGAGGCATTTAAGCTGGTTTACGGCTTCTTCTGTGAAAAATGTATCGGTTCCGATATGCGGACCGGTGCTTACCGTTATTCAATTCAAAGATTGGCCGAAGCAATGCAGTATCGTGGTTGGCTTCGTAACGGGACCCATAGATCTTAAGCAGGGTTAATATTGCCTGTTGCTAAATATCTATGTTAATTTGGTTGAACCGGAGATCATTTGCCTTTAATGTGGAAATGATCTCCGGTTTTTAGTAAATTACCATAAATTCTTTGAAATATATTTAGAGAAACAGTTGCTTTCTGTCACTTCCTGTAGGCTGAAGCTTAGAATCAACAACAGTGGTTTCAAATCTCAGCTAGAGAGGAGAACGATAATTTGACCCGGGCAGTTAAAACTGATAAAATTCCCTATCTGCGGATAAACCGCGAATGGTGTAAAGGTTGTGGTATATGTGTAGCTTTCTGTCCAAGGGAAGCTCTTTTTTTAGATGAAGCAGAAAAGGTTGAAATCAATGGGGAAAAATGCACCGCCTGTGGTGTTTGTGAATCTTTTTGCCCTGATTTCGCTCTGACAGTGGTTCGAAGGAGGCTTGAAGCAGATGGCTGAAGCAAAACCTGTTTTAATGCAGGGGAATGAAGCTTGTGCCGAGGCGGCTATTAGTGCCGGAGTTCGATTTTACGCCGGTTACCCGATCACCCCGTCTACAGAAGTGGCTGAACAAATGGCCGCCCGCCTTCCAGATTTGGGCGGTGTATTTATTCAAATGGAAGATGAAATTGCCAGTATGGCCGCGGTAATCGGTGCCTCTATTGGCGGTATGCGAACCCTGACTGCTACAAGTGGTCCGGGTTTTTCTTTGAAACAGGAGAATCTCGGTTATGCTATTATGGCTGAAATTCCCTGTGTTGTTGTTAATGTTCAGCGAATGGGACCGAGCACAGGTGTGCCTACTGCACCTGCCCAGGGCGATGTCATGCAGGCGCGCTGGGGCACTCACGGCGATCATCCAGTTATAGTTTTTACACCGGCTTCTGTTTATGAAACTTTTTACCTGACCATTGCGGCTGTAAACCTTAGCCAGAAGCTACGCCAGCCGGTTATCCTGCTGCTTGACGAAGTTATCGGTCATATGCGCGAAAAAGTGCTGATTCCCGAAGCAGGCAAATTACTGGTTGAAAAATCGAGTGACCAGGTGCCTTCTGACTGGAAACCTTATGATGAAAAAGGGCTAACACCTCTGGTACCATTTGGTTTTGGACATTATTATCACGTAACCGGGCTGTTTCACGACCAGTATGGGTTTCCTACCGGCGATCCGCCCCAAGTGGAACGAGCGCTGGACCGCCTGCATGCAAAGCTGGAAAAATACAGGGACGAGATTGTTCTCACTAATTATATCGGGCACAAGGAGCCCCGGGTGGTAATTATTACATACGGGTGTACAGTCCGCTCCGCCAGGGCTGTGGTTAAGAAAGCTTACTGGCAAAACAGGCTTCCGGTTGGGTTGCTCAGCCTGCAAACCGTCTGGCCTTTTCCGGACCGGGAGGTGGCTGCCATTGCCCGCCAGGCAGATGTAATTATTGTACCTGAAATGAATATGGGGCAAATTGTCGGTGAAGTTGAGCGATATGCCTGCGGAGAAGCTGAAGTAGTTCCGCTCAATCGTTATGATGGTGAAATGATAACACCGGATCAAATCTCTGAAATGATCGGAAGGTGGCTGTAATGGAACATCTGACCCAGGATTTTTTACGGACAAAAAAGCTGCCGCATATCTGGTGTCCCGGTTGTGGAAATGGTATAGTCACCGCAGCTCTGGTTCGGGCGATCGAAAGGACTGGTTTCGATCAGCGTGATGTGGTTATTGTATCTGGCATTGGTTGTTCTTCACGAGCTGCCGGGTATTTGAATTTTAACACCCTGCACACCACTCATGGCAGGGCGCTGGCCTTTGCTACCGGTTTAAAAATGGCCCGACCGGAATTAAAGCTATTTGTTATCATGGGTGATGGCGATTGCAGTGCAATTGGAGGTAACCATTTTATTCATGCTGCGAGAAGGAATATTGATCTTAACGCCGTAATTATTAATAACCATATTTATGGCATGACCGGTGGACAACATTCACCACTGACTCCAAAGGGGAAAAAAGCTACCACCGCGCCACGAGGCACCCTTGAACCTTCTTTTGACCTGCTTGCCCTGGCCAGGGGCGCCGGAGCAACTTTTGGAGCCCGTGGTAATGCTGCCCAGCCCCGACAGCTGGAGCAGTTGATAGTCAGGGCGGCTAATCACAAAGGTTTTTCTGTTCTTGAAGCCCTCTCTCCCTGTCCAATTTCCTATGGACGGCGCAACAAGCTTGGCGGTGCTGTAGAAATGCTGAAAGACCTAAAGGATAATGCAGTTTCAGTCGAGAAGGCAGCTGCTATGGAACCCGATGATCTGGCCGGAAAAACTATGAGCGGGGTGTTATACTCAATTGATGCTCCGGAATTCTCGGAAGAATACTACCGGTCGATCGGCAAAGCTTAGCAAGGGAGGTAATCTTTTGGCAAACAGGGAAGAAATTTTGTTAACCGGTGCCGGCGGCCAGGGCTTAATCCTTGCTGCAATAGTACTGGCTGCGGCTGCGGTAAATGATAATAAAAATGTAGTACAAACCCAGTCCTATGGTCCAGAAGCGCGTGGAGGCGCAAGTATGGCCGGCGTAATTATCGATGTGGATACGATTGAATACCCCAAGGTAACCAAGCCGACTGTTTTACTATGTATGAACCAGGCTTCTTTTAATAAATATTTGCCCAAGGTCGAACCGGGTTGCACAATAATTGTTGATTCGACTTTTGTCAGCGGTCCTTACCGCGAAGAATACAATATTATTGCCCTGCCGATTACAAAGTCAGCCCGGGACGTAATTAAACGTGAAGTTGTTGCGAACATGCTGGCCCTCGGCGTTATAAACGCTGCCTCCGGTCTGGTTGATCGGGATATTTTCAGGGAAAGTATTTTTAAATTAGCCCCAAAGGGAAGTGGTGAGCTCAATCAGCAGGCTTTTGATCTGGGTTACCGCCTTTATAAAGAGGGCTTGGGTCCGGATATCGGAGTATCTGCTCAAACCCCTCAATAAAAGGGTTATACTGGTTGTTGTTGTTACCGTTATCGCCACTGAATTATTCATCGTCACCGATATCGGTCCTTTTCGATTTTCTATCGGTACTGTTGTTTTTGTTTACGCTATCCTCAGTCTTCACCATATCCTGATCATCCCCACTGCAGTCCTGGTTGCAATTTCTACTTTGTTGCTACGAATTGGCCTCGATTATTTTTTATGGTTACCCCGCGAATATTTCAATTTTATGGTTGCCCACCAGTATTCCGGGTTGGTTTATTTCCTGCTGCTTTCAATCCTGTTGCTTATCGGTGGAATACGTGAAGGAGCTCGGAATGTCCCGGTACCCTTGGCTATATATCTGATTGGTGCGGTTACGTTAGCAAACCTGGTGGAAGCTTTGGTCAGGGTTCCCGGTGAGTATATATTTACTCCAGGGAATATAGTGGTTC
>CAZCHW010000147.1:0-5611 GCA_964498375.1 uncultured Syntrophomonadaceae bacterium
CACCGCCCACGGTGGGAATCCCGACACAGTTACCGTAACCGCCTATCCCGGCAACCACTCCATCTAACAGGTAACGGCTGCGCGCTTCGGCAAGATCACCAAACCGCAATGAATTTAAAAAGGCTACCGGCCTGGCACCCATAGTAAAAATATCTCTTAATATACCGCCCACTCCTGTCGCTGCGCCCTGGTAAGGTTCAACTGCCGAGGGGTGGTTATGGCTTTCAATTTTAAAAACCGCCGCCCAGCCATCGCCAATATCAACTACCCCGGCATTTTCACCCGGCCCCTGGATTACCCGCGGCCCCTGCCCCGGCAGTAGACGCAACGCTGAACGCGAATGCTTGTAACTGCAGTGTTCAGACCACATCACACTATACATATTTAGCTCCACCAGGTTCGGTTCACGCCCGAGCTGGCCGGTTATCAACGCATATTCGCTGTCAGTTAAACCTAGTTTTCGCCAGATTTTCTCATTCAACAGCTCTCACCTCCCGAACGGTTAGATCTTAGATAGCCGATGATGGACTGAAAGATTACCAGCCCGTCCGCAGAGCCAAGAATTGCTTCCGCAGCCCGTTCCGGATGAGGCATCAGCCCGGCCACATTGCCTGCTTCATTGCAGACCCCGGCGATATTATCAAGCGAACCATTCGGGTTAGCCTCTGCAGTCGGCTCGCCACACCTGTCAACGTAGCGAAACAAGATCTGCCCCCGCTCTTTCATCTGTTCCAACAGTTCAGGGTGAGCATAATAGCAGCCGTCCCCGTGGGCCACAGGAATTCTCAAAACCATTCCCTGCCGGGCCGCCTCGGTAAAGGGGCTATCGCAGCGTTCCACCCGCAGGTTAACCGGAATGCAGCGGAACTGCAGGTGGCGGTTTCGGGTCAGCGCTCCCGGCAGCAATCCCGCCTCGGTAAGCACCTGAAAACCGTTACAAATCCCCAGGACCAGCCCCCCGGATGCGGCGAAATCAGCCAGGCCGTTCATTACCGGACTGAAGCGGGCAATTGCTCCCGATCTCAGGTAATCGCCGTAGGAAAACCCCCCCGGTAAGATGATCAGTTCAAACCCTTCAGGCAGTTCCCGGTCATGACGCAGGTATTCCACCGGGCAGTCAAGCACGTCTCTGACCAGGTGATAGGCATCAAGATCGCAGTTTGACCCGGGGAATACAATTACACCGGTTTTCATTTTCCCGCCTCCCGAATCTGGCAGTTAAAATCTTCAATTACCGGGTTGCTGAGCAGGCGGCGCGCCATTTCTTCCACCTGGGTTTCTGCCTCGTTGCGGTTTTCAGCCTCTAAATTTAATTCCAGGTATTTGCCAACCCTAACCCTGGCCACGTTATCGTAACCTAGCGTGTGCAGGGAATTTTCCACTGCAGCTCCCTGCGGGTCAAGAATAGCCTCTTTTAAAGTTACCTCTACCTTGGCCAGCCATTCCATCCTACTCACTCCCTTCGAGGCGGCGCAGAACTTCACGGTAAGCTTCAACAACTCCGCCCAGGTCACGGCGGAAACGATCCTTATCCAGCTTTTCACCGCTGCTGCTGTCCCAGAACCGGCAGGTATCAGGCGATATTTCATCACCTAGTATAACCCTGCCCTGATAGCGGCCGAACTCCAGCTTAAAATCAACCAGGGTCAACCCCTTTTCCTCCAGGAAAGGAACCAGGATTTCGTTCACCTCCAGGGCCTGCTCTTCAATGCTGTCCATCTCTTCCGGGGTAGCCAGCCCCAGAGCATATATATGGTAATGGTTAATCATCGGGTCGTGCAGCTCATCATTTTTCAGAGAAAACTCAAGAACTGTCTTTTTTAATTTTGTGCCCTCTTCAATACCGAGCCGCTTGGATATACTGCCGGCTGCAATATTGCGCACTATAACCTCAACCGGGATAATTTCCAGCGCTTTAACCAGCATTTCGCGGTCACTGACCCTTTCCAGGTAGTGAGTTTCAAGGCCTTGTGCTTCAAGAAGGCCGAAAAATATCGCCGAGAGGCGATTATTTAAAATTCCTTTGTCTGCCAGTTTATCTTTTTTCACCCCGTCAAAGGCGGTAGCATCATCTTTAAACTCAACCAGCAATTTCTGCCGGTCGGCGGTGCGGTAAATCTTTTTTGCCTTACCTTCGTAAAGAAATTCACCTTTTTCCATCTGATCGCCCCGTTTATGTTTAATTTTTACAAGCCCAGTCTCTGATAAATCCGGTCAACCCGCTGCAGGTAATAAGCAGGGTCAAAACATTGTTCGAGCTTTTCCAGACCCAGTCTGCTTAACACCAGCTCTTCGGCAGCAAGCAAATCTTTTAAATTTTTACCCTGCTCCCAGGCTTCCATAGCACAGCGTTGAACCAGGTCGTAGGCATCTTCACGGGATAGACCGTTTTCCACCAGTTCAAGCAAAACCCGCTGTGAAAAAATCAACCCGCCTGTCAGGTTCAGGTTTTTCTCCAGCTGCTCGGGTATAACCCTTAATTCACACACCACCCTGGTTATCTCTTTAAGCATATGGTCAAGGGTAATGGTGCTGTCCGGCAGAATTACCCGTTCAACCGATGAATGCGAAATATCTCTTTCATGCCATAGCGCCACATTTTCCAGGGCCGTGGTGGCATAGCCGCGCAGCAGGCGGGCCAGCCCGCAAACTTTTTCACAGGTAACCGGATTCCGCTTGTGCGGCATAGCCGATGAACCCTTCTGGCCACTGTAAAAAGGTTCTTCCACCTCGCGGGTTTCGGTTCGCTGCAAATTGCGGATTTCCAAAGCTATTTTTTCCAGGGTAGCGCCTACAATAGCCAGTGTAGAAACAAATTCAGCATGCCGGTCGCGCTGCAATACCTGGGTTGATACGGCAGCAGCCTGTAAGCCAAGCTCACGGCATACATACTCTTCAATAAAGGGATCTATATGGGCAAAATTACCCACTGCCCCGGACAATTTTCCAACCCGGACAGTTTGCGCAGCCTGTTCCAGCCTGGTGCGGTTACGGCCTGTTTCAGCCAGCCAGAGGGCAAATTTAAGACCCAGGCTGGTCGGTTCGGCATGTACCCCATGGGTGCGACCCACACAGGAAGTTAATTTATAGCGAAGGGCTTGTTCTTTCAAAGCCGCCGCCAATTTGTCCAGACCTTGCAAAAGCAGGTCGGCCGCCTCACCCAGCATGACCGAAAGAGCAGTGTCGACAACATCGTAGGAAGTTAAACCATAGTGAAAATATCGGCTCTCAGGGCCGAGACTTTCAGCTACAGCGCGGGTAAAAGCAACCACATCATGTCTGGTTTCTTGTTCCAGTTCTTCAATCCTGGCCAGTTTAAAATCAGCCTTACAGGCTATCTGATCAGCCGCTTCACGGGGCACTATGCCCAGTTCAGCCCAGGCCCGGGTCGCTAATATTTCAACTGCCAAAAATTTGCGGTAGCGGTTTTCCAGGCTCCAAATCGCTCCCATGTCTTTCCCGGTGTAACGTTCAATCATTTGCCCTCACCGGATTTCGCCTGGTTTCGTTCCGCCAGTTTATCGCGCAGTTTTCTATCTTTCTCCTCAACCTTTTCTGCCAGTTTTTGCCTGTAACTAAGCAGCTTTTGCTGCAGTTTTTCATCAGCAAGAGCCAGCATTTGCACTGCCAGCAGTCCGGCATTGTAAGCTCCGTTAATGGTCACAGTAGCAACCGGAATGCCGGGAGGCATCTGGACAATTGAATATAGTGAATCAACGCCGCTTAGCGGTTCAATCGCCACAGGAACACCGATCACCGGCAAAGTTGTCATCGATGCGATCACTCCGGGAAGGTGAGCAGCCCCCCCTGCTCCGGCGATAATCACCTTTAAACCTGCATCAGCAGCGCCGCGGGCATACTGAGCCGTTTTATCAGGATGACGGTGAGCGCTTGATACAACCATCTCGTATCCGATCCCGAATTCATCCAGGGCATCGGCGCATTTTTCCATCACCGGCAGATCGGAATCGCTGCCCATGATAATCCCTACCAAAATATCTGACATTTTTTTACCAGCTCCCTCTCAGGCTGCAGGCAGCCCGGCCGGAGTTTAATCCGGCCGGTAACCTCTGTCAGCTTGCTTGAATTTCCTTAATGACCAAACTGTTCAACCGGCGCCTGGCCGGCCTGTAAATTACACCTTATCTTTATACAGGCCAGAAGAAGTGAATCAATGAAACCAGGGCCAGCAGGTAAAGCAGCCAGTGCACTTCTTTCGCTTTCCCGGCTACCAGCTTAACAATGGGGAAAGCAATAAAACCAAAGGCAATACCATCGGCGATACTGTAGGCCAGCGGCATGAAAATGATCGTTAAAAATGCCGGGAATGCCTCAGTGAAGTCTTCAAAGTTAATTTTCGCCACTGCGCCAACCATTAACACACCAACAATGATCAAAGCCGGGGCTGTCGCTTCAGCCGGAACCAGGCCTGCCAGAGGTGCTAAAAATAGAGCCAGGAAAAACAAAATTCCGGTTACAACTGAGGTCATACCTGTCCGGCCGCCCTCGGAAATACCGGCTGTTGATTCAATATAAGTGGTTACCGTGCTGGTGCCGAGCAGCGCACCACCCATGGTGCCGATCGAGTCGGCCAGCATAGCCTTGTTAACCTTGGGCAGGCGACCTTCTTTATCGAGAAAGCCGGCTCTTGCACCGGTTCCGAGCAGGGTCCCCATGGTGTCAAAAACATCGACAAAAACAAACGAAAAGATCACAAAGAATGGAATCGCCAGGGCTGCCCGGATATCAAGCTCCATAAAAACCGGGGCTAAACTGGCCGGCGGTCCGAAAATGTCGCCAAGGCCTGACGGCAGTGGCTGAAAACCGATAATAAAACTTACAACGGTAGTAAGAAGAATACCAATCAATATTGCGCCGCGCACTTTACGTGCCATTAAAACTGCAATTATTAAGGTTCCGATCAGGGCAAGAACCGGGCCGGGCGAAGTCAAATCGCCCAGGGTTACCTGGGTTGCCTCATCGCCAACGATAATTCCTGCATTTTGTAAACCAATGTAAGCAATAAAAAGGCCAATCCCGGCTGCTACAGCGCTCTTCAGGCTGGTCGGAACAGCAGCGTCAATATGAGAAATTGCTCCTGTTATAGAAAGAATCAGGAATACAACTCCCGAAATAAAGACCGCACCAAGGGCAGCCTGCCAGCCAAATTGGGCGGCAACGACAAATGCAAAGAAAGCATTCAAGCCCATGCCGCTGGCCAGGGCAAAGGGGTAATTGGTTAAAAGCCCCATTAGAATTGTAGTCACTCCGGCGGCAATAATTGTCGCTGTCATTACTGCGCCGAAATCCATACCGGCTGCGCTCAGGATGAAGGGGTTTACGAAAATAATGTAGGCCATGGTCATGAACGTGGTCACGCCGGCGGTTACTTCTGTTTTCAGGTTGGTATTATGATCTGCAAATTTAAAAAACTTATCCATCTTGTCCTCCTTAAATTAATTACGGAAATAAGAGCTTTACTATTGGCTTTTAGAACTGGTTTACCTGTCCGGTAAAATACTGTAGTTTGAGTCTCACCTCCCGGAACAAATAGTTAAAGCCCGGACAGATAGGTATCGAGCGAAACCTACCCGCCTGGGCTTTTATCCCT
>CAZCHW010000148.1:0-5589 GCA_964498375.1 uncultured Syntrophomonadaceae bacterium
AGATTAAACTAAAGCGCGCTTTTGTTCTTGCTGAAGATTTGAACCTTGACGGCATCGAGGATGGGGCTCTGGTTGCTTTTACTTTTATTGAAGAGGGGCCGGGTGCGGTTCTTGAGTCGATCGAAGCTGTTGATCAACCACGGGAAGGAAATTATTTACACGGCATCCTTGTTGGTCGGATCGATAACCGGTCAGTAGAAATTGAATATTACCAGGCGTTTGCCATAGGAGCGGCCGATCTCGAAGGGCTGTCCGACGGAGTTGAGGTGCTGTTTACCTACGAGCCCGGTGAACACCGACCAATTCTGGTCACTATTGAGTCTCTTTAAGATTGTTTGATCAGTAAATCCTGATCGATTGCAATCAGTGAACGATCATATTGCCACTGCTGTTCCGGCAGTGGCTCTCTTATGGCGGGTGTGTTAGCGAATGCTCTTGTTTTAACGGCATTGAACATGTTAATATAAGTAGGTACTCTTATGTGTGTTTGCAGTAAGTTTGGCAGCCTGCTATGAGTATTGTTCGGGGGTAACCCGTTCGGTAATACTTTATTTTAGGGTTGCTTAACCCTGATGTTAACGCAGAAACTAGACATATGTCTGAGAGGGGTAACAATATGGTAGATTGCAAGGCCTGCGGTATGAGCTACGACGATAAGGAATTTGCCGCCTGCCCCTATTGCGGTGAAGAGCCTGGAGATATAATAACTGAACCGGCAGCAGATACTACAACAGGAAGCAAGCAGAAAAAAAGCGATGCTGTCGACCGCCCGGCTCAGGAGAGGGAAGCAGGAAGAAGCAGCGGTGGCAAATTAAAGTACATTGCCCTGGGGCTTGTCGCCCTGGCGGCGATTGCTGTGATTGTCTTTGTCTTCTTTTCCTTTGGCGATTCCGGTGTTACCGTCCCCGATCGCTACGCGACAATTCAGGAAGCAATTGACGCCGCTGAAGAAGGCGATATAATTACGGTTCAGTCCGGAGTGTATCGTGAAAGTATTGATTTCAGAGGAAAAAATATTACTCTTCGCTCTGTTGACCCAGATGATCCGGCCATTGTCGGTGCGACGATCATCGATGGCGGCGGCAGTGGCACAGTTGTGGCATTCCGCAGCGGGGAAAGTGAAAATGCTGTGATCAGTGGCTTTACAATAACCCGTGGCAGTGGTGTCCTGGTCTCGGGGAACAGTTCACCGGTTATTGAGAAATGTAATATCGAGGATAACACTGCAGAATTCGGGGCCGGTATTGCTGTCTTCGATTCTTCACCGACGATCAGGGCAAACCTGATTACCGGAAACTCAGGATTTCTCGGGGGCGGAATCTTTATTGAAGAGTCAGATCCTCTGGTGGTTGAAAATACAATTACCGGTAACCGTGCGGAGATGGGCAGCGGAATAGTGATAATTTCCAACTCAGCGCCTACAGTTACCGATAACCTGATTGCCGATAATGTCGCGGCCAGATTAGGTGGCGGCATTGTTGTGGCTGTAAACTCGAATCCGACGATAAACAACAATATTATCACTGCCAACAGGGCCGAAAGAAATGGTGGAGGTTTACTAATTGAAGAGTCCGAGCCTATCATAGAAGATAATAATATTTCCAGGAACAGAGCGGCTAACGGTGGGGGTCTCTTTATCGTTAATTCGCTTACTGGCAACTTGATTATTCGTAACAACACCATCGCCGACAACCTTTCCTATATTGCCGGCGGGGGGCTTTACATGGAAGGGTCATCCCCTTCTCTTGAGTCAAATGAGTTCCTCAATAACATATCCGAATATTTAGGTGGAGCAGCAGCCGTTTATAATTCATCACCTTCATTCCTGCGTAACCTCTTTGAAAACAACCAGGCCCAGGATGTTGGTGGAGGAGGGGCAGCCTGGATTTCTGCCGACTCTACATTTTTAACCGGAGAGCCGGATGATAACAATTACCTGCAGAATATACCCGACGATTTGTTCTTTGAATAAAACTGTCTGTTGTGGTATCGGTGTCTAGAAAGGAGAAATCTAATGTCTGATCATAACGGAGCCCGCTCCGGTAGATTTAAAATAATTGCAGCACTGGCAGCCGTAGTAGTTATTGCCGTGCTGGCGGTCATCTTTTTCTACAACCCCAATCTTAGCGTCCCCGGCAAGTATGGTTCAATTCAAGAGGCGATCGAGGCAGCTAAAAATGGTGACACTATTGTGGTTGAACCGGGGGTCTATTACGAAACTATTGATTTTATGGGTAAAGATATTACCCTGCGCAGCAGCGATCCTGAGGATACAACGGTTGTTGCCTCAACAATTATCGATGGGCGCAGAAGAGGGTCGGTGGTAACTTTCGCCGGAGGTGAAGGTCCGGAAGCTGTTCTGGAAGGGTTTACAATCACCGGTGGTGTAGGGACACTGCAAACTTTGACCCATCAGTTTGCCGGTGAAGAAGTAATTAATGAAGGTTATTATGGCGGGGGAGTTCTGGTTACCGGAGGTAGTTCTCCAACGATCAAGAACAACGTAATTATTAACAACGGGGTTGATCTTGACGGTGGTGGCATTGCTGTGCAGGATCATTCCAACCCCCGGATTACAAACAATGTTATTGACGGCAACAGTGCTTTTAACGGTGGAGCAATTGCGATCTGGCAATCAAACCCGGTAGTGGAAGGTAATGAACTTAAAAATAATCAAGCCAGCTATCTTGGCGGGGCAATATTGGTCGACTTTGATTCTTCAGCAGCGATCAACGCCAATGACATCCACCACAACGGTTCTACCAGTGGCGGAGGAGTAGCTGTATGGTATGCCGACCCGATGGTGGCAGATAATAATATCCACAATAATTCGGCGATCTGGTATGGTGGTGGCGTCGCTGTATTCGACTCCTCTCCATCAATTGACGGTAATGAAATCAGCAGAAATTCCGCTACCAACCATGGGGGTGGAATTGCAGTGGCAGAGAATGCATCGCCGCTGATCAGCAACAATACGATCTCGCGAAACTACACCGACGAGAGTGGTGGTGGAATTGCCGTTGTTGACAATTCGGCTCCGCTGATTAACGATAACATAATCGCCGACAATGCTGTGCTCTTCGGTGGTGGCGGTATCTATATCGAAGGATCCAGTGCCGACATCAGCGGCACTAATATTTCTGGCAACCTGGTTCAGCAGGATGGTGGCGGAATCGCAGTGGTATCTGCTTCAACAGCAATAATTAGCGGAACGATAATTGAGGACAACACAGCAGGAAGGGCGGGCGGTGGTTTGGTTATCGGGGACAATTCCAACGTAACCATAGAAAACAGCACTATTTCCGCCAATGTAGCTTCAACCGGCGGAGGCCTGATCATCCAGATGTCTGCACTTAATATCAACGGCACAACTATCTCCGATAATATAGCCCAGGCCGGCTCAGGTGGAGGGGTCTTAATGGTGGTAAATTCCACCGGTGAAATCAGGAACAGCTCGTTTGTCGGCAATGTTGCTTTTGAAACTGGTGGAGGACTGGTTGTTTTTGATGAATCGGCGCTGCTGTTACGAAGCAACGATTTTATTGGAAACGAAGCTCAGGTCGGCGGTGCATACATTGGCTTTGGCGAAGCCAGCATCGATATTGCCGAGCCTGATGATAATACTTATATAGATAATATCCCTGAAGATGTGGAACCGGAAGAGCCTGAGGCGGAAGAAGAGGAATAAAGAGAAACCTTAAACTTAGACTATAATACCGGAATATGGAAACTGCAAATGGGGCCTCTCTTGCTCACTTACTGAGAAAGAGACGGCCCCATGTTTCGGTTATAGCTCTTTGAGCGGCAAAGGAAGTGATATCATTGTGATCAAGGGGAGGTGAGACTTCCACCACATCCATGCCGACTAAAGGTAAAGTGCAGAATGATTCAAGCAGATCCAAAAGTTCCCTGCTGGAAAAACCTCCCGGTTTAGGGGTTCCGGTTCCGGGCGCAAAGGCAGGGTCGAGGAAGTCAATATCGATAGTAAGATAGACAGCTTCCACTTTCTGTAGTCCTGCCAGAACCTTAGCTGCGCTTTCCTTAATTCCGGCGCGAACCATTTGAGAAGCGTTAATTATATTAGGTTTTTGCCCTTCTAAAAAATGCAGTTCCTGTTTCTCGTAAGAGCGTATTCCGATAAACCAGATTTGTTCCAGGGGCAGGATACCTTCTTCCAGCACCCGGCGGTGTGTAGAACCGTGTGATAAAGCATTGCCATTTAAGCGGTCACAGAGATCAAGGTGCGCATCAAGGTGAATTACTCCGAGCCTCTTTCCCCAGATTAATGTGGCGGCTTTTAACAGGGGTAATGAAACAGAGTGATCACCACCAATAAATGTCGGAAAAGCCTCTTTGAACATTGCCTGCGCTTCTTTTTCTACCAGTTTAAAATAATTCGCCTGGTTGAGCTCTGCCGGCTCAAGGTTGCCCAGATCGAGAACTTTGATGTTGTCCATGAACTGGCCTTCTTCAGTGGTAGCTTCAATATGACCGGAGATGCTTCGGATCCGATCCGGGGCTTCGGCGGCTCCCCTGCGGAATGAAGCAGCGCCGTCAAAAGGCAGGCCGAGAACCAGGATATCTGCTTCCTGTCTTGTCAGCCGGGGATCATGTAAACCATTCCAGATTGGAACCTGACTGCAATTATTATTCATCTGCCGGGTCTCCTTTCCTGAGATCTATTAAATTCCACAAGTTCTTTTCAATTCCTGCGCACAAGAAAGGAAAGGCCCCTGCTGCCTTTCCTTTAATCATTTTGACTCCGCTATTATCGGGTATGTATTTTATGCTTTATATAAAAAGATTGACGTCTGAACTTTCTGCTGCATCAAGGTAGGAGGCTACTCCGCCAATTTCTACTCCTTCAAGCAGTTCTTCCTGCTTTATTCCCATGACATCCATGGACATCTGGCAGGCTACCAGGTTAACCCCCAGGTCACGTGCCTGCTCCAGTAAAGTTTCCAATGAATCAATATTTTTGCCTGCCATGACCCGGCGGATCATTTTCGATCCCAATCCTGCCATGTTCATGCGTGAAAGGCCCAATTTTTTACTGCCCCGGGGCATCATTTTGCCAAACATACCATCCATGAAAGGTTTATTCACTTTGACCCCTTCAGGTTTGCGCAGTATATTCAAGCCCCAGAAGGTAAAGAATAGAGTGACCCTACGGCCAAGCGATGCAGCCCCGGTAGCGATAACCAGGGCGGCCAGGGCGCGGTCAAGATCGCTGCTGAAAACCACGATAGTCTTGTCATTTTCAGTGGATGCCGGCTGCGTTACCGCTGCATCTCTCACAGCAGGAGCTGTTCCCGTTTTGCTTCCGGGATCATCTAAAATCCCTTTTCTGATCACTGCTGTAAATCCCCTGCCATCGTGCCCGCGATCAAGCAGCTGATTGCCAGTACGTCTGCACCAGGCAGCAATATCTGTGGCGAAACCGGGGTCAGTGGCGCATATTTCGAGAATTGACCCTTCCGGAAGTTCTTCCATTTTCTGATAAACCTTCATCACCGGCCCGGGACACTGCAGGCCGCAAAGGTCCAGCTTGATTGTAGCACAGGGATGAGTTTCGCTTTCGGCGGTTCT